>NZ_JBPQTQ010000007.1:0-69212 GCF_051386415.1 Streptomyces sp. URMC 129 | reverse complement strand
ACCTCGGCCAGCCCCTCGACCCGCCTCGTCGGCGCGGTGGTCTGCCTCGTGCTCGGCGCCGGACTGCTCGGCGGGGCGGCGGGCCTCGGCGGCACGGGCGGCACCGGAGGCGTCAGGGGCGGAAGCTGTGAACTTCGCGGTCCCTGCTCGGTGTTCATCCACACACTCCCCGGTCCGCCCGGCGTCCCGCTGATCTTCTGCTCGGCTGGGGTCACTCTACGGTCGGGACCTCAGACTTCGGTACCGGGTGCGCCGGAGACGGCCGTGGCGCCGAGCACGAGGCGGTCCAGATCGGCCACCGGCGGGGCGTCGTCGGTGTCGTCGAACCCGAGCCGGATCACGACGAGATCACCGGAGCCGTCGGGCGCGGGGAAGGCGACGGACTCCACGTACGCCCGGGTGCCGGCCTCGGTCTCGACGCGGGTCCTGACGCGGTAGCCCTGCTGCCCGGCGACGGTGACCTCCTCGGCGAGGACCCGCTGGGAGGCGGTGACGCCGCCGTACGCCTCCTCGTTGTACGCGTCGCGCTCGTTCTCGCCGATGTCGGCCATGGCGAACTCCTGGGCGGAGACGCTTCCCATGCCGGGGAGGACGAAGAGGAACGCGCCGCCCCGCACGCAGCCCAGGCTCTCGTCGCGGGGGCAGGGGTAGGGCCCGGTGGTGACGGAGACGCCGTCGGTCAGCTCGCCCTCCACCCAGCCGTCGAGGAGGGGCAGGGCGACGCCGGCGGCCCGGGCCTCGGTGAGCCCGGGGTCGCCGTTCTCCTGGTCGCCCCGCTGGTCCGGCGCGTCCTCGGGGGCGCCGTTCTCGTCGCGCTCCTCCCCGGCCGAGGCGCCCGGGCCGGCGACCTCGTCGCCGTCGCCGTCGCCGCCGAGGAACAGCACGGCGGTGACCGCGAGGGCGGTGGCCACGGCCACGCCGCCGGCCACGACGGCGGCGACCACGCCCCGGCGCCGCCCGGCGGCGGGCGGCGGCGGGGGCCCGAACGGCTGGTAGCCGGGCGGTGCCTGGGAGACGGCGGGCGCCGCGGGGCCGCCGGCGGCGCGGGTGTGGCCGGTCCAGGCGGAACCGTCCCACCAGCGCTCCGGGACGGGCCCGGCGCCGGAGTGGCCGGGGTCGGGGTACCAGCCGGGGGGCGTCGTCATGCTCACCCGGTGAACCTCTCACAGCGGCGCCCGCCGCGACCAGCATCGTTCCGGCTGGATCCGGAGCGCCCCGCGCAAGGCTCTACAGGGGCGTCACGTAGGCGCCGGAGATGCCGCCGTCCACCAGGAAGTCGGCGGCGTTGACGAACGAGGAGTCGTCGCTGGCGAGGAAGGCCACGGCGGCGGCGATCTCCTCCGGCTCGGCGAACCGGCCCACCGGCACGTGGACCAGCCGGCGCGCGGCGCGCTCCGGGTCCTTGGCGAACAGCTCCTTCAGCAGCGGGGTGTTGACCGGCCCGGGGCACAGCGCGTTGACGCGGATGCCCTCGCGGGCGAACTGCACGCCCAGTTCGCGGGACATGGCGAGCACGCCGCCCTTGGAGGCGGTGTAGCTGATCTGGGACGTGGCGGCGCCCATCACCGCGACGAACGAGGCGGTGTTGATGATGGAGCCCTTGCCCTGGCGGCGCATGTAGGGGATGACGGCCTTGCAGCACAGGTAGACCGAGGTGAGGTTGGTGTGCTGGACGCGCTGCCAGGCGTCCAGCCCGGTGGTGAGGATGGAGTCGTCGTCGGGTGGCGAGATGCCGGCGTTGTTGAAGGCGATGTCGACCGAGCCGTAGGTGTCGTAGGCCGTCCGGAACAGCGCCTCGACCTGCTCGCCGTCGGTGACGTCGGTGTGCACGTACCGGCCGCCGGTCTCGGCCGCGGCGGCCTCGCCGCGCTCGGCGTCCACGTCGGCGCAGACCACGTGGGCGCCCTCGGAGGCCAGCCGGCGGGCGGTGGCCAGGCCGATGCCGCTGCCCGCGCCGGTGACGACGGCGGTGCGGCCCACGAGGCGGCGGCAGACGGCGGTGGTGTCGGTCACGGGTTCTCCCTTGTCGCTGTGGTGCTTCGGTGCCCGGTGGTCGGTGACCCGGTGGTCAGTGCCCGGTGTCGAGGAAGACGTTCTTGGTCTCGGTGAACGCGGCCAGGGCGTCCGGGCCCAGCTCGCGGCCGAGCCCCGACTGCTTGAACCCGCCGAAGGGCGTGGCGTACCGGACGCTGCTGTGCGAGTTGACGGACAGGTTGCCCGCGGCGACGGCGCGCGCGACGCGCAGCGCGCGGCCGACGTCCCGCGTCCACAGGGAGCCGGAGAGCCCGTACTCGGTGGCGTTGGCGAGCCGGATCGCCTCCTCCTCGTCCTCGAAGGGGGTGACGACGGCGACCGGGCCGAAGATCTCCTCGGCGGCGGCCCGGTCCCCGGCCGTGTGCGCCTCCAGCACGGTCGCCGGGTACCAGTACCCCTTGCCCGCCGGGATCTCGCCGCGGATGGCGGCGGGCGCGTCCTCGGCGACGTAGGACCGTACGCGCTCCCGCTGCGCGGCGGAGATCAACGGGCCCATGGCGGTGGCCGGATCGGCCGGGTCACCGGCCCGGACGGCGTGGACGGCCGGCTCCAGCAGCTCCAGGAACCGGTCGTAGACGGAGCGTTGGACCAGGATGCGGCTGCGGGCGCAGCAGTCCTGCCCGGTGTTGTCGAGGAACGAGCCGGGCGCGGTGGCGGCGGCGCGCTCGATGTCGGCGTCGGCGAAGACGATGTTCGGGCTCTTGCCGCCGAGTTCGAGGGTCACACGCTTCACGCGGGCCGCGCAGCGCGCCATGATGCCCTTGCCGACGGCGGTGGAGCCGGTGAACACCACCTTGGCGACGCCCGGATGGTCGACGAGGGCGGCGCCCGTCACCGGGCCGGCGCCGGGCAGCACCTGGAACAGGCCCTCGGGCAGCCCGGCTTCGAGGGCGAGCCGGGCCAGCCGCAGCGCGGTCAGCGGCGTGGTCTCGGCGGGTTTGAGGAGGACCGCGTTCCCGGCGGCGAGGGCGGGGGCGGTGCCCCAGGCGGCGATCGGCATCGGGAAGTTCCACGGGGCGATCACGGCGACGGTGCCCAGCGGCTCGTGGAAGGTGACGTCGAGGCCACCGGCGACCGGGATCTGATGCCCCGTCAGCCGCTCGACTCCCCCGGCCGCGTAGTCGAGCAGATCGCGCACGTTGCCCGCCTCCCAGCGGGCGTTGGCCAGCGGGTGGCCGGCCTCCTCGACCTCCAGCAGGGCCAGTTCCTCCGCCGCCGCGTCCACGGCGGCGGCGAAGCGGCGCAGCAGCCGGGCGCGGTCGGCGGGGGCGAGGGCGGCCCAGTGCCGCTGGGCCGGGGCGGCGCGGCGGACGGCGGCGTCGACCTCCTCGGGGGTGGTCGCGGGGACGGTGGCGACGACCTCCTCGGTGGCCGGGTTGACGACCTGGTGTTCGCGCGGGTGGGGGTGCGGGTGGGGCTGCGGCTCGTCCGGCACGGCGATCGGTGTCCTCACATGCGCTCGAAGGAACGGAAGCGCTCCCAGTCGGTGACGGCGGAGTCGTAGGCGTCCTGTTCGACGCGGGCCATGGTGGCGTAGTGGTCCACCACTTCGTCGCCGAACGCGTCGCGGGCGAGGCGGCTCTCGCGCCACAGCGCGGCGGCGTCCCGCAGGGTGGCCGGGACGCGCGGGGCGTCCCCGGCGTACGCGTTCCCCGTTTCGGGGCCGGGGAGTTCGAGGCGGTGGTCGACGCCGTGCAGCCCGGCCGCGATCATGCCGGCGACCGCGAGGTACGGGTTGACGTCGCCACCGGGCAGCCGGTTCTCCATGCGCAGGGAGGGGCCGTGGCCGACGACGCGCAGCGCGCAGGTGCGGTTGTCGGGGCCCCAGGCGACGGCGGTGGGGGCGAAGGAGCCGGGCCGGAAGCGCTTGTAGGAGTTGATGTTCGGGGCGTGGAGCAGGCTCAGCTCGCGCAGCGCGGCCAGTTGTCCGGCGAGGAAGTGGCGCATGGTGGCGGACATGCCGCCGTGCGGTCCGGCGGGGTCGGCGAAGACGGGCCGGTCGTCCCCGTCGCGCAGCGAGAAGTGGATGTGGCAGGAATTCCCCTCGCGCTCGTCGTACTTGGCCATGAAGGTCAGGGCCATGCCCTCCTGGGCGGCGATCTCCTTGGCGCCGGTCTTGTAGACGCTGTGCTGGTCGCAGGTGGTGAGGGCGTCGGCGTAGCGGAAGGCGATCTCGTGCTGGCCGAGATTGCACTCGCCCTTGGCGGACTCCACGGTCATGCCCGCGGCGCCCATCTCGTTGCGGATGCGGCGCAGCAGCGGCTCGACGCGGCCGGTGGCGAGCACGGAGTAGTCGGCGTTGTACTGGTTGGCCGGGGTCAGCCCCCGGTAGGCGGCGCTCCAGGCGTGCTCGTAGGTGTCCTTGAAGACCATGAACTCCAGCTCGGTGCCCACGCAGGCGGTCCAGCCGCGCTCGGCGAGCCGGTCGAGCTGGCGGCGCAGGATCTGGCGGGGCGAGGCGGCCACGGGCGTGCCGTCGTGCCAGGCGAGGTCGGCGGTGATCATGGCCGTGCCGGGGTGCCACGGGACGCGGCGCAGCGTGGCGGGGTCGCCGTGCAGGGCGAAGTCGCCGTAGCCGCGCTCCCACGAGGACATGGCGTAGCCGTCGACGGTGTTCATGTCGGCGTCCACGGCGAGCAGATAGTTGCAGCCCTCGGTGCCGTGCGGCAGGACCTCGGTGAGGAAGAAGCGGGCGGCGAACCGCTTGCCCTGGAGTCTGCCCTGCATGTCGGTGAACGCGAGGACGACGGTGTCGATCTCGCCGAGGTCGACCAGGCCCCTCAGCTCCTCGACGGACAGCGGGGGTGTGCGCATCGCCACGTCTGCGGCCTCCTGTCGCTCCAGCCTTGAGGCCATAAGGTATCCGGGCAGACCATTGATTGGGAAGTAGGTCCGATGGACGACGGCGTGGACGGCGGCGGAGGGACCGCGGACGCGCCCTGGCCTGCCGGGGTGCTGCGGCCGGTCCGGGCGGGCAACGGCTTCGAGGAGGCGCTGCGGCAGATCCTCGGGGTGCTGCGGCTCGGCCTGGTGCCGGAGGGCGGACGGCTGCCCGCCGAGCGGGAGCTGGCGGCCCTGCTGGGCATCAGCCGGGTCACGCTGCGCGAGGTGCTGAAGGTCCTCCAGGACGAGGGCCTGGTGGAGAGCAGGCGCGGCCGGTACGGCGGGACGTTCGTGCGCCGCCGCCCCGGGCCGGGGCGCGGCGGCGCCCGGCAGGAGCTGCGACGGCGGATCGCCGGCGTCGACCTGGAGGACACGCTGCGGCTGCGCGAGGTGCTGGACGTGGGCGCGGCCGGGCTGTGCGCCGCCGAGGGGCTCGGGCCCGGGGCCGCGGCACGGCTGCGTGCGGCGCTGGCCGGGACGCGGGAGGCGCCGCTGGCGGAGTACCGCCGGGCGGACACCCTGCTGCACCTGACGCTCGCCCGGCTCTCCGGTTCCCCGTCGCTGGCCGCCCAGTACGCGGCGGTGCGGGCCACGCTGAACGACCTGCTGGACTGCATACCGCTGCTGGTGCGGAACCTGGAGCACTCGCAGGCGCAGCACACCGCCCTGGTGGAGGCGGTGCTGGAGGGCGACGCGGACGGGGCGCGCGCGGTGATGCGCGAGCACTGCGCCGGGACGGCGGCCCTGCTGCGCGGCTTCCTCGCCCCCCCGCCCGGCCCGTGACCGCCGCCGCGCGGGGGTCTTGCGCGCGGGCCACCCGGGCGGCAATGGTATACAGCCAGACCATTATGGTCAGACCAGTGCGGCGCGAGGCGGGAGCGGCCACATGACCGAAGGCACCGAGTCCGGTATACCCGCCGGACGGGACGCTTATCTCAGCCGCCGGACCCTGCGCGGCGGCAGCGCCGGACCGCTGCTGCTCACCGGGCTCGGCGTGGCGTACGTCGTGTCGGGGGACTACGCCGGCTGGAACTTCGGCCTGGCCGAGGGCGGCTTCGGCGGGCTGGCCATCGCGTCCGCGCTGATGGGCCTGATGTACACGTGCATGGTCTTCGCCCTGGCCGAGCTGGCGGCCGTGCTGCCGACGGCGGGCGGCGGTTACGGCTTCGCGCGCCGCGCGCTGGGCCCGTGGGGCGGCTTCCTGACCGGGACGGCGATCCTCATCGAGTTCGTGCTGGCCCCGGCGGCGATCGCGATCTTCATCGGCGACTACGTGGAATCCCTCGACCTGTTCGGCCTGACGTCCGGCTGGCCGGTCTACCTGGGCTGCTTCGTGCTCTTCCTCGCCATCCACCTGTGGGGCGTGGGCGAGGCGCTGCGCTTCAGCCTCGTGGTGACCGCGATCGCGGTGGCCGCCCTGGTGGTCTTCGCCTGCGGCGCGTTCCCGGACTTCGAGGCGGACTCGCTGAACGACATCCCGGTCGACTCCACCGCCTTCGGCGCCAACTCCTGGCTGCCGTTCGGCCTGTTGGGCATCTGGGCGGCGTTCCCGTTCGGCATGTGGTTCTTCCTCGGCGTGGAGGGCGTGCCGCTGGCCGCCGAGGAGACCCGGGACCCGGCCCGCACCCTGCCGCGGGCGATGGCCTGGGCGATCGGCGTGCTGCTGGTGCTGGCGGCGGTGACGTTCCTGGCCGCCTCGGGCGCGCGCGGCCCGGTAGCGGTGCAGGACGCGGGGAACCCGCTGGTGACGGCGCTGGAGGAGCCGGACGGCGGGTCGACGGCGCTGAGCCGCTTCGTCAACTACGCGGGGCTCGCGGGCCTGGTCGCCTCGTTCTTCTCGCTGGTCTACGCCGGGTCGCGGCAGCTCTTCGCGCTCTCCCGCGCCGGGTACCTGCCGCGCTTCCTGTCGCTCACCAGCCGCCGCAAGGCCCCCTACCTGGGCCTGCTGATCCCGGGCGCGCTGGGCTTCGGCCTGGCGGCGGCGACCGGGGACGGGGCGCGGATGCTGAACGTGGCGGTGTTCGGCGCGGCGATCTCGTACTGCCTCATGACGCTGTCGCACATCGTGCTGCGCCGCCGCGAGCCGGAGCTGCCGCGGCCGTACCGGACGCCGGGCGGCGTCGTCACCTCGGGCGTGGCGCTGGCGCTGGCGCTGGCGGCGGTGGCGGCGACCTTCCTGGTGGACCGGGAGGCGGCGTTCATCGCGCTGGGCGTGTACGCGGTGGCCGTCGCGTACTTCGCCTTCTACAGTCGGCACCGGCTGGTGGCCGCCGCCCCCGAGGAGGAGTTCGCGGCGCTGGCCGCGGCGGAGGCCGAACTCGCCCGTGAGTGAAGGGAGTACGCCGTGCCCGAGCGCGAACCGCCGCTCATCGGCATCAGCACCTACCTGGAGGCGTCGGCCCGCTGGGGCGTGTGGGACCTGCCCGCCGCCCTGCTGCCGGCCGGCTACCACCGGCTGGTGCAGCAGGCGGGCGGGGTGGCGGTGCTCCTGCCGCCGGACGCGGCCCCGGCGGCGGCCACGGCGGCGCTGGCGCGCCTCGACGGCCTGGTGATCGCCGGCGGCCCGGACGTGGACCCCGCCCGCTACGGCGCGCCCCGGGACCCGCGCACGGGCCCGCCCGCGCCGGAGCGCGACGCGTGGGAACTGGCGCTGATCGAGGCGGCCCTGGCCCGGCGGACGCCGCTGCTGGGCGTCTGCCGCGGGATGCAGCTGCTCAACGTGGCCCTCGGCGGCACCCTCCACCAGCACGTGGACGGCCACTCCGGCCCGCCCGGGGTCTTCGCCGACCACGAGATCACCCCGGTCCCCGGCACGCTCCTGGCCCGGGCCCTCCCGGCCCCGGTCCGCGTCCCGGCGTACCACCACCAGGCGGTGGCCACCCTGGGCACGGGCCTCATCGCCTCCGCCCACGCAGCGGACGGCACGGTGGAGGCGGTGGAACTGCCCGCGTCGCACGGCTTCGCCCTGGCCGTGCAGTGGCACCCCGAGGCGGGCACGGACACAGCGGTGACGCGCGCCCTCCTCACGGCCGCCGCCACCGCCTGACCGCCGCCCTCCCGGAAGGCTTCACCGGGACACCACCGGACACGGACACGGTCCCCACCACGACGCGCAGCAGCCCGCACACCGGTGCGGCCGTGCACGCGTGTGGGGCCCGGTCCAGCCGGGGCCCGGCCAGGGCCATGAGCGGAGACCGCCCGAGACACCGGGGCGCGGTACGCCCGTCGTCCCGGCCGGGCGGACCCCCTGCTGACAGGAGCCGGGCGCCGAGGCCCGCGCCGACCCCGGAAGGCCCATCCGGTGAGCGAGACGGGCGACGGCCCAGCCCATGACCGGATCGCCACAGAGCCCGCGCCCCACGCCCGGCGCCGCCACACCCGGCCAGCGGCCCCGTCGGCCCGATCGTGCACCGGCCCGCCCGCGACGCCCGGGCCGCCACACCGGCTCCCCCGAGGCTCATCCGGTCAGCGACACGGCGATGGCCCCGCCCACAGCCGGGTCGCCGCCCAGAGTGCGTCGGGGCCGGGTCAGGGGCGTCGCGCCGTCGTCAGGGCCGCGGTCAGCACTGCGGGCGCCTCGGTCAACGACGGGCCGTACCAGGTGAGATGGCGTCCGCTGACCAGGGCCGCCGGGAGGGCGGGGAACGCCTCGGGGCCGTCGTCGGCGGTGAACGCGTAGGGCTCGTCGGGCAGCACCACCAGATCGGCCCGGCCCGGCGTGGTCAACTCCCCCAGCGGCACGCGCGGATACCGCTCCGCGTGACCGGCGTACGCGTTCCGTATCCCGAGCCGCGCCAGGACGTCGCCCGCGAACGTGTCGCGGCCGAGCACCATCCACGGCCGCCGCCACACCGGCACCACCGCGACGCGCCCCGGCTCAGGGGCCCGGACCGCGGCCCAGGCCGCCTCCGCCCGGGACAGCCAGGCGGGCCGCGCCAGCCCGCAGCCGGTCACCAGGACCCGTTCCAGCTCGGTGAACGCCTGGGCCAGCGACCGGACTTCGGTGACCAGCACCTCGACTCCCGCCGCCCGCAGGGCTGTCAGGTCCGGCGCCCGGTTCTCCTCCTCGTTGGCGATCACCAGGTCCGGCCGGAGCGCGATCACCCGCGCCACGTCCGGGTTCTTGGTGCCGCCGACCCGCACCACGTCCAGGTCCGCCGGGTGCGCGCACCAGTCCGTCGCACCGACCAGCAGCTCGGGGGCCGTCGCGGCGACGGCCTCGGTCAGCGACGGCACCAGCGAGACGACACGCCGCACGCCCGTCACGCCTCGGCCCCCGTCCGCGCGCGTCCGGCGGGCAGGATCCGGGCCGTCCAGTGCGCGCGCCCGGCGGCCAGCGGCGCGATCACGGCGAGGACGAGGACGTACCCCGCGATGAACGGCGACAGCCGCTCGTCCAGCCCGGCCCCGGCCGCCATGGTGGCCAGGATCAGGGCGAACTCCCCGCGCGCCAGCAGCGTGGTGGCCACGTTGGCGGACGGCTCCGGCCCGAACCGGTAGATACGGCCCGTCAGCAGCCCGGCCAGCAGGTTCATCGAGACGGTCACGAGCACCGCGATCACCACTGGCCGGACGACGGTCGGCAGGTCCCCGGGGTCGATGGACAGGCCGAAGGCGAAGAAGAAGATCGCCGCGAAGGCGTCCCGCAGCGGGTGCACCATGTCCCGGATCCGCTCCCCCGAGCCGGTGTTGCCCAGGATGAGGCCGACCATGAACGCCGCGATGGCGTCCGCCACGCCGAACTTCTCGGCCACCCCGGCGACGAGAACGGCCGCGCCCAGGAAGGAGATCACCAGCAACTCGTCGTCCTTCGTCGCGAACATCCGGCCGACGGCCCCGGTCCCCCAGCGGGCGGCGACGGCCAGCAGCAGCAGGAAGCCGAACGCCTTCCCGAAGTCCCACGCCATCGAACCCAGGCTGTCCGCACCGGAGATGACCGGCTGGAGGGCCGCCAGGTACAGGGCCAGGAAGACGTCCTCCACCACGATGATGCCCAGAATCGGCCTGGTCTCCGGATTGTTGATGCGGCCCAGGTCGACCAGCACCTTGGTGACGATCGCGGACGACGAGATCCCGAGGACCCCTGCGAGGACCAGCGCCTCCTCGGTGCCCCAGCCCAGGCCGAAGCCGAACGCCAGCCCGGCCCCCACGTTCAGCGCGAGATACGCGCCGCCCGCCGCCGCCATCTTCCGGCCGCCGCTCTTCAGGTCGTCGATGTGGAATTCGAGCCCGAGGTAGAACAGCAGCAGCACCAGCCCGAGCGCGGAGAGCATGCCCAGCTCGTGCGGGTCCTCCACCAGGACGTAACCGGGTGTGTGGGGGCCGAGCAGGATCCCGGCGAGGATGAACAAGGGGATCGTCGGCAGCCCGATGCGGCTGCCGAGGCGGGCGAGGACGGCGGCGGCGACGAAGGCGCCGCCCATGGCGAGCAGGGTGTCCGCGTGGATGGTTCCTCCTGGCGGCCGTTCGACCAAAAGAGTCAAGCAAAGGTCAAGAAAGAGTCAATACTTACCCTAGCAAACGACTTTTCCGGTCTCGTTGGCCGCTTCCCAGCGGCCGGCGGAGGCTCACCGCGCCCGGCGGCCCGGGGTCCGCCTTACGGCATGATCCGTGTGTGACCAGACGACTGATGCTCCTCGACACCGCCTCGCTCTACTTCCGGGCCTACTTCGGCGTCCCGGATTCGGTGCGCGCCCCCGACGGCACGCCCGTCAACGCCGTGCGCGGCCTGCTGGACTTCATCGCCCGACTCGTCCTGGACCACCGGCCCGACGACCTCGTCGCCTGCATGGACGAGGACTGGCGCCCGGCGTGGCGGGTGGAGCTGATCCCCACCTACAAGGCGCACCGCGTCGCCGAGGAGGCGGCGGACGGGCCGGACACCGAGGTCGTGCCCGACACGCTCTCCCCCCAGGTGCCGGTGATCGAGGACGTCCTCGACGCCCTCGGCATCGCCCGCGTCGGCGCCCCCGGCTACGAGGCCGACGACGTCATCGGCACCCTCACCGACCGGGCCACCGGCCCGGTGGACATCGTGACCGGCGACCGCGACCTGTTCCAGCTCATCGACGACGCCCGTGGCGTGCGCGTGCTCTACCCGGTGAAGGGCATGGCCACCCTGGCCGCGTTCGACGAGGCGGCGCTGCGCGCCAAGTACGGGGTCGACGGCCCCGGTTACGCCGACCTGGCGCTGCTGCGCGGCGACCCCAGCGACGGACTGCCCGGCGTCCCCGGCATCGGCGAGAAGACGGCCGCCAGGCTGCTGGAGCGCCACGGCGACCTGGCCGGGATCCTGGCCGCCCTCGACGCGCCGGGCCGGAGCGCGTTCACCCCGGCCCAGCGCAAGCGGCTGACGGAGGCCAGGCCGTACCTGGCCGTGGCCCCCCGGGTGGTGCGCGTCGCCCGCGACGTGCCGCTGCCGGAGCACGACGCCGCGCTGCCCGCCGCGCCGCGCGCCCCCGAGGCCCTGGACGCCCTCAACGCCCGCTGGGGCCTCGGCGGTTCGCTCACCCGCCTGCTCACCGCCCTGCAGCGCTGAGCGACGGGCGACGGGCGACGGGAACAAGGCGGCGGACGGCCGGTGACGGCGCGCGCTACCCGACGGAGCTGTACGCCACCACCCCGCGCAGCATCTTGTCGACGGCCTTCCGGGCGTTGGCCGTCACCGTCCCGCCCTCCGGCGCCGCCGCCGCGATCTGCCCCAGGACGTCGATGACCTGCTTGCACCAGCGCACGAAGTCGCCGGCGGGCATGTCCGCGTCCCGCAGCACCGCGTCCAGGCCGTGCCCCTGGGTCCACCGGTAGGCGGCCCAGGCGAACCCGAGATCGGGCTCCCGCTGGCCGACACCCGTCGTCTGGCTGATGTTGTGCCGCTCCTCCAGGGCGTCGAGACGGCCCCAGATCCGGACCATCTCGCCCAGCGCGTGCCGGGCCCGGCCTCCGGGCACCTCGGGCGGCGGGGCGTCGTCCGCGCTGCGCGTCTCGTAGACCAGGGCGGAGACGCAGGACGCCAGCTCGGCCGGGTCCAGCCCCTCCCACACGCCCTCCCGCAGGCACTCGCTGGCCAGCAGGTCCAGCTCGCCGTAGAGCCGGGCCAGCCGGCGGCCCTCGGGCGTCACCTCGTCGCCGCTCAGGTACCCCAGCTCGGTCAGGAGCGCGGCGACCTGGTCGAAGGTGCGGGCGATGGTGTTGGTCCTGCCCTCGATGCGCCGTTCGAGCTGCCGCGTGTCCCGCTGCAGCCGGTAGTACCGCTCCGCCCACCGGGCGTGGTCCTCGCGTTCGTCGCAGCCGTGGCACGGGTGCGCGCGGATCGCCGCCCGCAGGCGCGACAGCTCCGCGTCGTCGGCCGCCGCGGATCGCCCCCTGCGGTGCCGGCGCGGCACCACGTGCCCGGCCTTGGAGCGCAGCGCCGAGGCCAGGTCGCGCCGGGACTGCGGGCTGCGCGGGTTGAACGACTTCGGGATCCGCATCCGGTCCAGCGGCTCGACCGGCACCGGGAAGTCCATCGAGGCCAGCCGCTTGACCTGCCGCTGCTCGGTGAGCACCAGCGGGCGCGGCCCGTCGTGGTGGTCGAAGCCCCGGTGTCCCGGGCTGCGCCCGGCCGGCATGCCCGGGTCGAGCACCAGCGCCAGCCCGGCGAACTTCCCGGTGGGCACGTGGATGATGTCGCCCGGCTTGAGCTGCTCCAGCGAGGTGTGCGCGGCGGCCCGGCGCTGCGCCACGCCCTGCCGGGCCAGCTCGGTCTCCCGGTCCTTCAGGTCACGGCGCAGCCGCGCGTACTCCTGGAAGTCCCCCAGGTGGCACGTCATCGCCTCCCGGTACCCGGCGAGCCCGGTCTCGTTGCGCTGCACCTGCCGGGAGATGCCCACGACCGAGCGGTCCGCCTGGAACTGCGCGAACGATGTCTCCAGCAGCTCGCGCGAGCGGTGCCGCCCGAACTGCGACACCAGGTTGACCGCCATGTTGTACGACGGCTTGAACGACGACCGCAGCGGATACGTGCGCGCCCCGGCCAGCCCGGCCAGCGCCGCCGGGTCCATGCCGCGCTGCCACAGCACGACGGCATGCCCCTCGATGTCGATGCCGCGCCGCCCCGCGCGCCCGGTGAGCTGCGTGTACTCGCCGGGCGTGATGTCCGCGTGCTGCTCTCCGTTCCACTTGACGAGCTTCTCCAGCACCACGGAACGCGCCGGCATGTTGATGCCCAGGGCCAGCGTCTCGGTCGCGAAGACGGCCTTGACCAGCCCGCGGACGAACAGCTCCTCGACGATCTCCTTGAACGTCGGCAGCATCCCGGCGTGGTGCGCGGCGATGCCCCGCTCCAGGCCCTCCAGCCACTCGAAGTACCCCAGCACGTGCAGGTCCTCGTCGGGGATGGCGGCCGTGCGCCGCTCCACGATCTCCCGGACCCGGGCGCGGGCCGCCGCGTCGTTCAGCCGCAGCCCGGCGTGCAGGCACTGCTGGACGGCCGCCTCGCAGCCCGCCCGGCTGAAGATGAACGTGATCGCGGGCAGCAGTCCCTCCGCGTCCAGCCGGTCGATGACCTCGACCCGGCTGGGCGTGTACACGCGGGCGCGCTGCCGCCGCTCGCGCTCCCGGTCGGCGGCGCGCTTGCGGTCCCGGCCGTCGCGGAACCGGTCGCGGGCGGTCCACGGGCGGGTGTTCTCCATCCGGGCCATGCGCAGCAGGTCGGGGTTGACCTCGCGCTTGTCGCCCGACTCCTCGAACAGGTCGTACAGCCGCCGCCCGGCCAGCACGTGCTGCCACAGCGGCACCGGGCGGTGCTCGGAGACGATGACCTGGGTGTCGCCGCGGACGGTGTCCAGCCAGTCGCCGAACTCCTCGGCGTTGGAGACCGTGGCCGACAGCGACACCAGGGTGACGGACTCGGGGAGGTGGATGATGACCTCCTCCCACACGGCGCCGCGGAAGCGGTCGGAGAGGTAGTGCACCTCGTCCATCACCACGTAGCCGAGGCCGGTCAGCGCCTGGGAGCCCGCGTAGAGCATGTTCCGCAGGACCTCGGTGGTCATCACGATCACGGGCGCGTCGCCGTTGACGCTGTTGTCACCGGTGAGCAGGCCCACCCGGTCGGCGCCGTACCGCTTGACCAGATCGGTGTACTTCTGGTTCGACAGCGCCTTGATCGGGGTGGTGTAGAAGCATTTCCTGCCCTGCTGGAGGGCGAGGTGGACGGCGAACTCCCCGACGATGGTCTTGCCCGAGCCGGTGGGAGCCGCGACCAGGACGCCCTTGCCCGCCTCGAGGGCCTGGCACGCCTCGATCTGGAAGGGGTCCAGCCCGAAGTCGTACAGCTCGCGGAACGGGGCGAGCGCGGTGGCCTGCTCGGCGGCCCGCCGCTGGGCGGCGGCGAAGCGCTCCGCAGGGGAGATGTGGTCGGTCATTGTGCTTACGAGCCTACCGGCCCTGCCCCGGACGGACGCGTGAACTTTACGCGTCGGCCGGCGCCAGCAGCCGCACCGCGCCCGGCACGCACTCGGCGGTCAGCGGCAGCGGCCCGAGGGGTTCGCCGTCGGCGTATCCGGTGACGCCGGGGGCGTCGAGCTCCACCCGGGCCGCCTCGAAGACGGAGACCGCCGGATGGGTGAGGTGGGTCCCCCGGTAGACGCGGGGGAAGACGCGCAGCAGCGTGGCCCTGCCGACCTCGCCCACCACGGTGACCGAGAGCAGCCCGTCGTCCACGCGGGCGCCGGGGCAGATCCGCATGCCGCCGCCGTAGCTGGCGCCGTTGCCCACCGCGACCAGGGTGGCGTCGAGCCGCCGCCACGGACCGCCGTCGAGCCGGATCCGGTAGGGAACGGGGCGCAGCCCGGCCAGCTCCGCGATCACCGCCAGGTCGTAGCGGCGCGGGCCGCGCGGCCACCGCATCCGGTTGCCCCGGTCGGCGACCCGCGAGTCGAACCCGGACGCCAGCACGCTGCCGAACCAGGCGTCCCCGACCCGCGCGGCGTCCACGCGCCGGGTCCGGCCCGCCGTCAGGGCGACGGCGACGAGCGCGGCGGCGGCGGCCGGGTCGCCGGTGGGCAGTCCGCAGGCGCGCGCCGTGTCGTTGCCGGTGCCGGCGGCGACGATGCCGAACGGGGTGCCGGTGCCCGCGACCACGCGCAGCGCGAGGGAGACCAGGCCGTCGCCGCCGACCGCGACCACGGCCGCGGTGCCCCGGTCCACGGCCGCCCGGGCCCGGCGCACGGCGTCGGCCGGGTCCTCGCCGACGACGGCGCGCACCGCGAATCCGGCGTCCCGCAGCACGCGGGCCGCGGGCAGCGCCGCGCCGGCCGCCCTGCCCCGGCCCGCCGCCGGGTTGACCAGCAGGGTGATCCCCTCGCTCACGCGCGGGCCCGCCGGGTCAGGTGGCGTCGTCGAAGCCGTTGACCCGCGGCGCGCCGTCGTCGATGCCCGAGGCGCTGACCCGCTCCACCGGCTCGATGGTGGCCGGGGTCAGGTCCAGCTCGGACGCCTCGTCGTCGCTCAGCCCGGCGTCCGGGTCCGAGCGCTGCTTGCGCCGGTCGTTGAGGATGGCGATGCCGCAGGCCAGGAAGTACAGCCCGGTGACGGGGACCTGGAGGGCGACCATGGACAGCAGGTCGGTCGGGGTGATGGCGGCGGCGAAGACGGCGATGCCGACCACCATCCAGCGCCACCAGCTCAGCATCCGCTGGCCGGAGAGGATGCCGCCGAAGTTCAGCATGACCAGCAGCAGCGGCAGCTCGAAGGAGAGGCCGAAGGCAAGCGCCATCCGGACGGTCAGGTCCAGCAGCTCCTCGACCGTCACCAGGTTCTCCGCGTCCTCGGCGCTGAAGCTCAGCAGCACCGGGATGGCGCGCGGCAGCAGCCAGTACGCGAAGTAGACGCCGGTCAGGAACAGCGGCACGCCGAAGCCGACGACGGCGCTGGTGTACTTCTTCTCGTGCTTGTGCAGGCCGGGCGCGATGAACGCCCACAGCTGGTAGAGCCAGACCGGTGAGGCGGCGATCAGGCCGACCAGCAGCGAGACCCGGAAGTACGTCGCGAACGGCGCGGTCAGGCCGTTCTGCGTGAGCCGGGCGCACCGCTCGACGGCGCCGCTGGTGTCGTTGACCTCGTCGCACTCCGGCAGCGGCGCGGTGAGGACGTCCATGATGTCCTGGGCGAAGAACAGCGCGACGATGGTGACCGCCAGGATCGCCGCCAGCGACACCCCGAGCCGGTTGCGCAGCTCACGCAGGTGCTCGGTGAGGGGCATCCGCCCCTCGGGGTCCTTCTCCTTCTTGCGCGTGGCCTTGGGCACCCCACGTCCTCATCTCGTAGGGGGGCCGGAAGCCCGGCCACCCGGTCTCACTGCTGGCACGACAGTACGTCAGCCCTGCGTCGTGCCCTTGGGCTCGTCCACCGGGCGCGCGGCGGCCGTGTCGCCGGGAGCGGGCTCGATGGTCCTGGGCGCGGTGCCGGGGGCGGTGCCGTCGGTACCGGCGGGCGTCTTGTCGGTCTTCATCGCGGACGCCTCGCTCTTGAGGATGCGCATCGACTTGCCGAGCGACCGGGCGGTGTCCGGCAGCCGCTTGGAGCCGAAGACAACCACGACGACAAGGGCGACGAGGAGGATGTGCCACAGGGAAAGCGAGCCCATATCGTCCGTCCACTTTCTGATCGGGAGTGGTCTGCGCGCCGTGCCGGCCCCCGGATGTTTCCCGGCCGGCGGCACGAGGCGCAATTTTAGCGCCCGACGATGAACACCGGGCAATCCTTGGACGTCGGCCTATTCTTCCTCGTCCGCTCCGCCGTAGGCCCGGCGGACCGCACCCCCGCGGGCGGCCAGCGGCGCGGCGGACCGTTCCAGCTCGTCCACGGCCCGGCTGATCCGCTCCGCGCTGTCGCCGACCGCCCGCGCGAACCGGCGGACCTCGACACCGACCAGGACGGCGAGCACCGCGAGGACGGCGACCCCGCAGAAGGCCAGCGTGAGCTGGAACATCGGCCAGAACATCGCTAGGGGATCTCCTCGTACAGGTCCAGGGCGGCGCGGGCCGCGGCCCTGGCGCTGTCCGCCAGCTCGGGCGGGGAGACGATCCGGCCGTCGCCGCCGAGCCGCAGCGCCAGCCGGCGCAGCGTGGCCGGGTCCGGGGTGCGCAGCGTCACCCGCAGGCCGCCGTCGGGCAGCTCCTCGGCCGTGTCGTGCGGATAGTACTCCGCGACCCACCGGCCGCCGGGGCCCACCTCGATCACGACCTCGGGGTCCGTGGGCGCCGGCTGCACCAGCCCCTCGCTCAGGTCACGCGGCTCGACGGGCGGCGGGTCGGCCGGCGTGTCGAGCAGCTCGATGCGGGCCACGCGGTCCAGCCGGAACGTGCGGCGCGCCTCCGTCCTGCGGCACCACGCCTCGACATAGGTGTGGCCCAGGGCGAAGAGCCGGATCGGGTCGATCTCCCGGTCGGTCAGCTCGTCGCGGCCCGGCGAGTAGTAGCGGATCAGCAGCCTGCGGCGCTCGGTGATGGCCCGGTCGACGACCGCGAAGACCCCGCCCTCGGCCTCGAAGGTGACCGACAGCCGGGAGCTGGCGCCGGCGCTCTCCCCGGCCGCCGCCTCCAGCTTGGCCGTGGCCCGCAGCAGCGCGTCGCGGTCGCCGTCCCGCAGGCCCGGCAGGGTGGCCACCGCGCGGGCCGCCACGAGCAGGGCGGTGGCCTCGTCGGCGGCGAGCCGCAGCGGCTGGCCGGTGCCGGAGCCGACGGCGTCCGCGTTGTGCCACCAGATGTGCTCGCCGTCGGTGTCGATGTCGAGCAGGTCGCCGCCGCGGAAGCTGGTGCCGCACATGGGCAGCACGTTGAGGTCGGAGATCAGCTCGTCCTCGGAGATCCCGAAGGCCCGCGCCACCTCGTCCACCCGGGCGCCGGGGCGCTCGCGCAGATACGTCACGAGCGACAGCATCCGCCGCGTCCTGTCGATGGCGGTGGTCGCCATGTCCGCTCCTCTCCCCTCTCCGGCCCGCTCAGCCCTTGGCGACCGCGCGCAGCCGGTCCACCACGTCCGCCCGCAGCTCGGCTGGCTCCAGCACGAGCACGTCGGGGCCGAACTCGGCGAGCCACGCCCCGAGTCCGTGTCCGTAGGGGATCTCCAGCTCGTCCCAGTCGCCGTCCACGGCGGTGATCCGGGTGGCGCGGGCCCGCAGCGGGTATCCCGACCCGCCGCGCAGCCTGATCCGCGCCTGGGCCGTGGCGTGCTCCCCCGCCCACCGGGCGACGCTCTCCCGGAGGGCGACGTGGTCGGGGACCTCCGCGGTGAAGGCACCGGAGCGGGACCGGACACGGCCCACGATCCGGGAGAGGCGGAAGACACGCGGGGCGCCGCGGTCGCGGTCGTGCCCGGCGAGGTACCAGTGGCCGCGCCAGCACTCCAGGGCCCACGGCTCGACCTGCCGGGTGTCGGGGCGGACGGCGTTGGACTTGCGGTACGCGAAGGTGACCGGCCGCCGGTCGCGGCAGGCGATCATCAGGGGCTCGAACGCGGCCTCGCCGGCCGGGACCCGCGGCTCCAGGGCGCTGTAGGTCTCCCGCTCCTCCTCGGCCAGCGGCATGCCCGCGGCCCGCAGCTTCTGCAGGGCGCCGCTGGCGGCCCCGGCGAGCCTGGCCTGCTGCCAGACCCGGGCGGCCAGTCCCAGCGCGGCGGCCTCCTCCGCGTCGAGGGTGACGGGCGGGAGCTGGTTGCGGTCGCGGCGGGCGACGTAGCCGACGTCGCCGTCGACGCTCTCGACCGTCTCGATGACCATGCCCAGCTCGCGCAGGTCGTCCTTGTCACGCTCGAACATCCGGTTGAAGGCGTCCTCGGAGGCGACCTCAATGTACGCCTCGATGGAGGTCCGCAGCTCCCGCTTGCTCAGGGGGCGGCCCGTGCCCAGCAGGCACAGGGCAAGGTTCATCAGCCTCTCGGCCTTGGCAATGGCCATCGGCGCGCGCCCTCCCTCCTCAACTCCCCGGCTGCGCGAACGCGGTGGGCCCATCCCGCAGGGGATGGGCCCACCGTACCGCTTGTTCGGATCAGGCCGAGACCAGGTCGCAGACGAAGATCAGGGTCTCGCCCGGCTTGATCCGGCCACCGCCGGCACCGGCGTCCCCGTAGGCCAGGTGCGGCGGGATGGTGAGCTGCCGCCGGCCGCCGACCCGCATGCCCTGCACGCCGCGGTCCCAGCCGGGGATGACCTGGCCGGCGCCGAGCTGGAAGCGCAGCGGGGTGCCGCGGTTCCAGCTCGCGTCGAACTCCTCGCCGCTGCTGAACGAGACGCCGACGTAGTGCACGGAGACCTGCGCGCCCGCCTGGGCCACCGGGCCCTCGCCCTCCCAGATGTCCTTGATCTCCAGGTCGGCCGGCGGCTCACCGCCGGGGAAGTCGATCTCGGGCTTGTCGATGCTCACGGAAAACTCTCCTACGACTGTCGCTGTGTGACGGGCCGCCGCGGCGGCGGTCAGACCGTGCCGATGATGTCGACGACGAAGACCAGGGTGGCGTCGCCGGGGATGCTGCTGTTGCCCTCCGGGCCGTATGCCAGGTCGGGCGGGATGACCAGCAGCACCCGGTCGCCCACGTGCTTGCCGACCAGTCCCTGGTCCCAGCCCGGGATGACCGAATTGGTGCCGATCTGGAAGCCGGACGCCATGTCCCGGTCCCAGGAGGAGTCGAACTTCTCACCGCCGTCCCACAGGACACCGGTGTACTGCACGACCAGGCCCTGGCCGGCCTCCACCTCGGCGCCGTCGCCCTCGATGAGGACCTGCTCCCGGAGCTCCGCCGGCGGGTCCTCGCCCTCGGGCATGGTGATCGTGGCGGGCTCCTGGCTGGGCGCCTCCACCTCGGGCATGCCGTCCTCGGCCGCGGCCTGCTCGCCCTCGGCCTCGCCCTGCGGGTCGACGGCGGCCGTGGCCGCGATGTCGAAGACCCAGACCACGCCGTCGTCGGCCGGGATGCCGGCCTGCTCGGCCCCGGCGCCGAGCATCTCGCTGACCCGGCCCTCGACGAGGACCCGGCTGCCCACCTTCTTGCCGACCAGCGACTCGGTGGCGGTCTGCGGCAGGGTCGACTCCACGCCCGGCTGGATGACGTACTGGGTGCGGGTGTCGCCCTCGCCGCCCTCGGCGGCCCAGGTGTTGAGCAGCTCCAGGTCGGCGTTGGCGATCCGGCCCAGGACGTCGACGCGGACGAAGTCGCCTTCGGCGACCGCGGGGCCGTCGCCCTCGGTGAGGACCTCGGTCACGGTCTCCGCGCCGAACTCGGCGTCCTTCTCGACCGTGATCTCCGGCTGACGGCCGGGCTCGCCCGACACGGAGGCCACCGGTCCGTCGGAGGCCGCGGAGCCGGAGTCGTCGGAACCACAGGCAGCCGCGCCCACCAGGAGGGCGGGAACGGCCAGCACCGCGACGATGCGGCGCGCACGTTTGGTGAGGATCATCTGTCCAACTTGGCGGTAGGCACGGCCGGGGCGGGACCCCGCTGGTCCCGCCCCACCCTACGGCCTCCGCCGCCCCACGCGTCGGGCGGCGTCGTCCGGCCCGCCCGTCACATGCCGGCGATCAGCTTCTCCACCCGCTCGTCCACCGACCGGAAGGGGTCCTTGCACAGCACGGTGCGCTGCGCCTGGTCGTTCAGCTTCAGGTGCACCCAGTCCACGGTGAAGTCCCGCCGCTGCTCCTGGGCGCGGCGGATGAAGTCGCCCCGGAGCCTGGCCCGCGTGGTCTGCGGGGGCACCGACTTGCCCTGGAAGATCTTCAGGTCGTTGCACACGCGCTGCGCCTGCCCCTTGCGCTCCAGCAGGTAGTACAGCCCGCGCCTGCGGTGGATGTCGTGGTACGCGAGGTCTATCTGCGCGACCCGCGGGTGCGACATGGTCAGGTTGTGCTTGGCCCGGTACCGCTCGATGAGCTGGTACTTCATGACCCAGTCGATCTCGGTGTTGATCTTGTCGAACTCCTGCGCACGGATGGACTCCAGGGCCCGGCCCCACAGCTCCAGCACCTGTTCGGTGATGCCGGTGCGCATGCCCCGGCGCTCGCAGAAGTCGAGCGCCTTGTCGAAGTACTCCTGCTGGATCTCCAGCGCCGACGCCTCCCGCCCGGTGGCGAGCCGCACCTTGCGCTGGCCGGTGATGTCGTGGCTGACCTCGCGGATGGCCCGGATCGGGTTCTCCAGGGTGAGGTCGCGCATGACCGTGCCGGCCTCGATCATGCGCAGCACCAGGTCGGTGGCCCCGACCTTGAGCAGCATGGTCGTCTCCGACATGTTCGAGTCGCCGACGATGACGTGCAGCCTGCGGTAGCGCTCGGCGTCGGCGTGCGGCTCGTCGCGGGTGTTGATGATGGGGCGCGAGCGGGTGGTCGCGGAGCTCACGCCCTCCCAGATGTGCTCGGCGCGCTGGCTGACGCAGAAAACCGCGCCGCGCGGCGTCTGGAGGACTTTTCCGGCGCCGCAGATCAATTGGCGGGTGACGAGGAAGGGGATGAGCACGTCCGCGAGCCGGGAGAATTCGCCGTGCCGGGCCACCAGATAGTTCTCGTGGCACCCGTACGAGTTGCCCGCGGAGTCGGTGTTGTTCTTGAACAGGTAGACGTCGCCTGCGATGCCCTCCTCGTGCAGCCTGCGTTCGGCGTCCACGAGCAGACCTTCGAGAATGCGCTCACCAGCCTTGTCGTGGGTGATGAGCTCGGTGACGTTGTCACACTCGGGCGTCGCGTATTCGGGGTGCGAGCCGACGTCCAGATACAGCCGGGCGCCGTTGCGCAGGAACACGTTGCTGCTGCGACCCCATGACACGACTCGGCGGAAGAGGTACCGCGCCACTTCGTCCGGGGACAGCCGTCGCTGCCCGCGGAACGTGCAGGTGACGCCGTACTCGTTCTCCAGCCCGAAGATTCGGCGATCCATGAGTGAACATTACGCCTGATGCCCGGATCTGAAACCGGGTTCGAGTGCGGCGTTTCGATCATTTCGCGATTCGGGCGCCGAAACGCGCGCACGCCCGGGAGCAGCGAGAACACGGCGCGTGGCGATCAGCACCAGCAGGGCCAGCCCGCCGGCCAGGGCCGCCACCGCGAAACCCGCCGGATCGCGGCCCCACTCGACGGCCGGGCCGACCACCGCGGTCCCGACCGCCGCCCCGACGCCGAAGGTGGTCACCAGCCAGGAGAACGCCTCGGTGACGGTCCCCGCCGGGGCGTGCCGGTCGATGACCACGAAGGCGCAGGCCAGCGCGGGCGCGAGGAACAGGCCCGAGACACCGGCGAGCAGGCTCATCAGGGGCACCGAGCCGGGGGTGGCGAGCAGCGGCAGATAGCCGGCCGCCAGGGCGGCCACCAGCAGCCGCAGCCGTGGCTCCGGCTCCCCGCCCCAGTGCCGCGCGCCGTACCAGAGGCCGCCGACCAGGGCGCCGCCGCCGAGCGCGGAGAGCAGGTAGCTGGCGACCACCTCGTCGCCGCGCGCGTCGGCGTAGGCCACGGCGGCGACGGAGATGGCGCCCAGGGCCGCGCCGACGAAGAAGAAGCAGCCGAGCAGGGCGAGCAGCCCGGGCGAGCGCAGGGCGCCCAGCCAGTGCGCCTCGCGCGGGGCGCCGCGCCAGTGCCGGGACGGGCGGGAGAGGACGACGGAGAGCGCGCCGAGGACGACGGAGAGCGCGCCGAGGACGCCGAGCGCGTTGATCACCAGCAGGGCCGCGGCCTCCGACCGGACGGCGACCAGGAGCATCACCACGAGCGGCCCGCCCGCGAACATGACCTCCTGCGCCACCGCGTCCAGCGCGTAGGCGCGGTGCACCTTGTCGCCCCGGTCGAGCACGCTGGGCCACAGCGCCCGCAGGCTGCCCTCCAGGGGCGGGGTGGCCAGGCCGGCGACCAGGATGGCGGCGACCGCCCACGGCAGCGGGCCGGTGCCCACGAGGGCGAACAGGGCCATGGCCAGCCCGGAGAGCGCGGCGGCGGGCAGGATCACCCGCACCTGCCCGTACAGGTCGACCAGGCGTCCCAGCAGCGGCTGGCCGACGGCGGTGGCCAGCCCGTAGACGGCGGCGAGGGCCCCGGCCAGCGAGTAGCCGCCGCCCTCCGCCCGGGTGAACAGGACGATGGCCAGTGGCGCTGTCGCGTTGGGCAGGCGGCCGACCAGCGTGCCGGTCAGCAGCCGCAGCACGTGGCGCGCCCGCAGCAGCTCCAGATAGCCCGTGGCCATGGCCTCACTCCCCGCACGTGTTACGTATAACCTGGCCAGTGTACGTACGATGGCCGGATTCCGGCAGACGTGAGGGCAGGCAGGCGAGCGACCGTGAGCGACACCACCCCGCCGAGGCCCACCAGCCGGGACGTCGCCCAGCACGCCGGGGTGTCCCAGGCGACCGTCTCGCTGGTGCTCGGCGACCGCTGGCGGGGCCGGGTCTCCCCGGCCCGCGCCGAGGCGGTGCGGGCCGCCGCGCGGGAGCTGGGCTACCGGCCGAACCTGGCGGCGCGCAGCCTGCGGCTCGGCCGCAGCCGCACGGTCCTGGTGGTGGTGCCCGCGCTGACCAACGAGTTCTTCGCGCGGATGCACGCCGGCGCCGCCCGGGTGGCCGCCGAGCACGACGTCGGGGTGGTGCTCTACCCGTCGCCGGAGGGCGTCGGCCCGGCCCGCGACCCGTTCGCCTCCGCGAGCGCCGCGCTCGACGGCGTGCTGGCCTCCTCGATGGCCGTGGGGGCGCTGGCCGCGCTGCGGGAGGGCGGGCTGCCGCTGGTGATGCTGGACAGCGAGCCGGACGGTCAGGCGTCCGCGACGGTGAACCCGGACATCGCCGCGGGCATGCGGCTGGTGGCCGGGCACCTGCTCGGCCTCGGCCACCGCCGCTTCGCCCACCTCGCGGCGGACGTGGACTCCTGGA
This sequence comes from Streptomyces sp. URMC 129, assembly GCF_051386415.1. Lineage (NCBI taxonomy): Bacteria > Bacillati > Actinomycetota > Actinomycetes > Kitasatosporales > Streptomycetaceae > Streptomyces > Streptomyces sp. URMC 129. The sequence continues at coordinate 45,421 of NZ_JBPQTQ010000007.1, read as the reverse complement.
CGTTCGGCGTCCGGGCCCGGGTGCTGGCCGAGGAGCTGGCCGCGGGGCCCGGCGCAGAGCTCCTGCGCACGGAACGGGCGCCGATCGACGTGGCCGGCGGCCTGGCCGCGGCCGGGCGGCTGCTGGCCGGGGCCGGACCGCACCGGCCGACGGCGCTGGTGTGCGACGACGACCTGCTGGCGGTGGGCGCCTGCAAGGCCGCGCGGCGGCTCGGGCTGCGGGTGCCCGAGGACGTCTCCGTGACGGGCTTCGACGACCTGACCGTGGCGACGGCGGTCGAGCCGGAGCTGACCACGGTCACCCTGCCCGCCGAGGAGCTGGGCGCGGCCGGGATGCGCGCCCTGCTGACCGCCGTCACCGGCCGGTCCCGGGGCACCACGGTCCTCCCGGTCACCCTGGCCGCGCGGGGCTCCACCGCTCGGGGTCGTGACGCCGCTCAGTCCTGCTCGGAGCCGCTCTCCTGCTCCGGCTCCGGCTCCTGCCCGGCGGCGGAGCCGGCCTCGCCGCCCTCCTGCAGGAGGCGGGCGAGCTGGCGGCCCGGCAGGCGCTTGAACTTCCGCTGCTGCGGACGGGTCCGGTCCAGGACCGCCACCTCCAGCTGGTCGGCGGTCAGCTCGCGCTCGCCGCCGTTGCTGTCCCGGGTCAGGGACTCGACGGCCAGGCGCAGGGCCTCGCCCAGGTCCATGTCGTCCCGGTGCCGCTGGCCCAGGTAGCTGCCGATCTGGTCCGAGTTCCCGCCGACGGCCACCGAGCCGTGCTCGTCGATGATCGAGCCGTCGTGCGGCAGCCGGTAGATCTCGTCGTCCGCGGGCGACTCGCCGACCTCGGCGACCAGCAGCTCCACCTCGTACGGCTTCTCCGCCGCGCTGGAGAAGATGTTGCCCAGCGTCTGGGCGTAGAGGTTGGCCAGCCCCCGGGCGGTCACGTCCTCGCGGTCGTACGTGTACCCGCGCAGGTCGGCGTAGCGCGTGCCGCCGATGCGCAGGCTCTCGTACTCGTTGTACTTCCCGGTCGCCGCGAAGGCGATCCGGTCATAGATCTCGCTCACCTTGTGCAGCGCGCGCGAGGGGTTCTCGGCGACGAACACGATGCCGTCGGCGTACTGCAGCACGACCAGGCTCCGCCCGCGCGCGATGCCCTTGCGGGCGTACTCGGCGCGGTCGGCCATGGCCTGCTGGGGTGAGACATAGAACGGCGTCGACACCGGCTACTCGTCCCTTCCTGTCCGTCAGAAGTCTTCAGCTCTACCGCGGCGGAATCTACAGAACCGGAGCCTGCGGCCCGTTGGGCAGCTGGAGACGGCCCTCGTGCACGGTCCTGGCGATCTCGGAGACCTCGGCCTCGGTGAGCCTGCGGAACCCATCCTCGGTGATCACCGTGACGATGGGGAAGATCCGGCGGGCAAGATCGGGTCCGCCCGTGGCCGAGTCGTCGTCCGCCGCGTCGTACAGCGCCTGGACGACGGCGGTGGCCGTCTGCTGCTCGGTCAGGTCGGGGCGGTGCAGCTTCTTCAGCGAGCCGCGGGCGAAGATCGACCCGGAGCCGACGGCGGCGAAGCCCAGCTCCTCGGACCGGCCGCCGGTCACGTCGTAGGAGAAGATCCGGCCCTTCTCCCGCTCCAGGTCGTACCCGGCGAACATCGGGACGACGGCCAGGCCCTGCATGGCCATCCCCAGGTTCCCCCGGATCATCGTGGACAGCCGGTTGGCCTTGCCCTCCAGGGACAGGACGTGCCCCTCGACCTTCTCGAAGTGCTCCAGCTCCAGCTGGAACAGCTTGACCAGCTCGACGGCCAGGCCGGCCGTGCCGGCGATGCCGACCGCGGAGAACTCGTCGGCCGGGAAGACCTTCTCCACGTCGCGCTGGGCGATCATGTTGCCCATCGTGGCCCTGCGGTCACCGGCGAGGATCACGCCGCCGGCGAAGGTGGCCGCGACGATCGTGGTGCCGTGCACGGCCTCGACCGCGCCCTCGATCGGCGGCAGCAGCCGGGCGCCGGGGAGCCGCTCGGGCGCGTAGTCGGACAGGAAGTCGAGGAAAGAGGAAGACCCCGGCCTGAGGAAGGCTGCCGGGAGGCGCCCCTGGTCGTGCGAGTTGGCTGCCACAGGATTCCTTCCAGGTAGGAGAAACGGTCCGCTGCCCCGGTCCGGCGGTGCGGCCGGGGCAGCGGCGGCGTATGCGAGGGACCCTACCCGTCACATGACGATGATCCACACGGGTCGCGGATGGTCTCCGCGGCCGGGACTACTGGCCGCCCTTCTGGACGAAGCTGCGGACGAAGTCCTCCGCGTTCGACTCCAGGACCTCGTCGATCTCGTCGAGGACGGAGTCGACATCGTCCGTCAGGGCTTCCTGGCGCTCCTTGAGGTCCTCGGAGACCTCCGCCTCCTGGGTCTGCTCCTCGGTCTCTTCACTGGTGCGCGACGCCCTCTGCTGGCCGCCGCCGGTGTCCTTGGTCGCCATCTCCCTCACCCCATGCTCAGTTCGACGTGACAAGATCAGACCCTACTAGCCGGGGCTGACATCGGCCTTTCGTTGCTCCACGCGTGCTGTCTCCTACAACGTCCGGGGACTACCTCCATGATTCCCGGATCAGCGGAAAATCAGCCGCCGGAGAGCGCGCGGACCAGCTCCTCGGCCGTCGAGCAGCGGTCCAGCAAGTCCTTGACGTGCTCCTTCGTCCCGCGCAGCGGGTCCATGGTGGGCACCCGCTGGAGGGAGTCGCGGCCCGGCAGGTCGAAGATCACAGAGTCCCAGGAGGCCGCGGCCACGTCGTCCGCGTACTGCTCCAGGCAGCGGCCCCGGAAATAGGCCCTGGTGTCCTCCGGCGGGTTGCTCTGGGCCCGCAGGACGTCCTCGTCCGACAGCAGCCGGGTCATCCGGCCACGGGCCGCCAGGCGGTTGTAGAGGCCCTTGTCGGGGCGGACGTCGGCGTACTGCAGGTCCACCAGGTGCAGGCGGGCCGCCTCCCAGCCCAGGCCGTCGCGGCGGCGGTAGCCCTCCATCAGCTCCCGCTTGGCCACCCAGTCCAGCTCCCGGGACAGGCTCATCGGGTCCCGCTCCAGGCGGGTGAGCACGTCCTCCCAGCGGCTGAGGACGTCCGTGGTCTGCGCGTCGGCGTCGGCGCCCCAGCGCTCCTCCACATACTTGCGGGCCAGCTCGTAGTACTCCATCTGGAGCTGGACGGCGGTCAGCGTCCGCCCGCTGCGCAGCGTCACCAGCTCCTTGAGGGTCGGGTCGTGACTGACCCGGTGCAGAGTGCGCACCGGCTGGTCGACGGCGAGGTCGACGGCGATGAACCCGTCCTCGATCATCGACAGGACCAGCGCGGTGGTGCCCAGCTTGAGGTAGGTGGAGATCTCGGCGAGGTTGGCGTCGCCGATGATCACGTGGAGCCTGCGGTAGCGCTCGGCGTCGGCGTGCGGCTCGTCGCGGGTGTTGATGATGGGCCGTTTGAGCGTCGTCTCCAGGCCGACCTCGACCTCGAAGTAGTCCGCGCGCTGGCTGATCTGGAAGCCGTGCTCGCTGCCGTCCTGGCCGACGCCGACCCGGCCGGCGCCGCAGACGACCTGGCGGGAGACGAAGAAGGGGGTCAGGTGGCGCACGATGTCCGAGAAGGCGGTCTCCCGCTTCATCAGGTAGTTCTCGTGCGTGCCGTAGGAGGCGCCCTTGTTGTCGGTGTTGTTCTTGTAGAGGTGGATCGGCTGGGCGCCGGGAACCTCGGCGGCGCGCCGGGCCGCCTCGGCCATGATGCGCTCGCCCGCCTTGTCCCACAGCAGGGCGTCCATCGGGCTGGTCGTCTCGGGGGCGCTGTACTCGGGGTGCGCGTGGTCCACGTAGAGCCGGGCGCCGTTCGTCAGGATGACGTTCGCCAGGCCGATGTCCTCGTCCGTGAGCTGGCTGGCGTCGGCGTTGTCCCGGGCCAGGTCGAAGCCACGGGCGTCGCGGAGCGGGTTCTCCTCCTCGAAGTCCCAGCGGGCGCGCCGGGCGCGGTGCATGGCCGCCGCGTACGCGTTCACGACCTGGGAGGAGGTGAGCATGGCGTTGGCGTTCGGGTGCCCCGGAACGGAGACGCCGTACTCGGTTTCGATGCCCATCACTCGCCGTACAGTCATGAAGCCCTCCTTGGCCAGCGGCGACCCTCCATCGTGCCACCGCCGGATACGAGCCTAGGGGACACGGCCTGCGCTGCGGAGATCACTGCGGGTTTCCTTGGGACTGTCAGGGAAAACGTCCGGCTGCGGAGCCCTCGCGGACCCCGCAGCCGGACGCTGTGTGCGCTACAGGTACTGACCGGTGTTCGCCACCGTGTCGATCGACCGGCCGGTGTCGCCGCCCTGCTTGCCGGTGACGAGGGTGCGGATGAAGACGATCCGCTCGCCCTTCTTGCCGGAGATGCGGGCCCAGTCGTCCGGGTTGGTCGTGTTGGGCAGGTCCTCGTTCTCCTTGAACTCGTCCACGCACGCGGCGAGCAGGTGGGAGACGCGCAGACCCTTCTGGTCGTGGTCCAGGAAATCCTTGATCGCCATCTTCTTCGCCCGGTCCACGATGTTCTGGATCATGGCGCCGGAGTTGAAGTCCTTGAAGTACAGGATCTCCTTGTCACCGTTGGCGTAGGTGACCTCCAGGAAGCGGTTCTCCTCGGTCTCGGCGTACATCTGCTCCACGACGGTCTGGATCATGCCCTCGACCGTGGCCTGGCGGCTGCCGTTGTGCTCCGACAGGTCCTCCGCGTGGAGCGGCAGCGTCGGTGTGAGGTACTTGGAGAAGATGTCGCGCGCGGCCTCCGCGTCCGGGCGCTCGATCTTGATCTTCACGTCGAGTCGGCCCGGGCGGAGGATCGCCGGGTCGATCATGTCCTCGCGGTTCGAGGCACCGATGACGATGACGTTCTCCAGGCCCTCCACGCCGTCGATCTCGGAGAGGAGCTGCGGAACGATGGTGTTCTCCACATCCGAGCTCACGCCCGAGCCGCGGGTGCGGAAGAGGGAGTCCATCTCGTCGAAGAAGACGATGACGGGCGTGCCCTCGCTCGCCTTCTCGCGGGCCCGCTGGAAGACCAGCCGGATGTGCCGCTCGGTCTCGCCGACGTACTTGTTCAGCAGCTCGGGGCCCTTGATGTTGAGGAAGAAGCTCTTCCCCGCGGGCTTGCCGGTGACCTCCGCGACCTTCTTCGCCAGCGAGTTGGCGACGGCCTTGGCGATCAGCGTCTTGCCGCAGCCGGGCGGGCCGTAGAGCAGGACGCCCTTGGGCGGACGCAGCTCGTGCTCGCGGAACAGGTCCGGGTGGAGGTACGGCAGCTCGACGGCGTCCCTGATCATCTCGATCTGGCCGCCGAGGCCGCCGATCTGCGTGTAGTCGATGTCGGGGACCTCTTCGAGGACGAGCTCCTCGACCTCGCTCTTGGGCACGACCTCGTAGACGTACCCGGACCTGGGCTCGAGCAGGAGGGCGTCGCCCGCCCGCAGCGTCACGTCCATCAGCGGGTCGGCGAGCTTGACCACGCGTTCCTCGTCGGTGTGGCCGACCACCAGGGCCCGCTCGCCGTCCTCGAGGACTTCCTTGAGCGTGACGATGTCACCGGCGCTCTCGAACTCCATCGCGGCGACGACGTTGAGCGCCTCGTTGAGCATGACCTCCTGGCCGCGCCTGAGGTCCGCCACCTCGATGCCGGGGCTGACGTTCACCCGGAGCTTGCGGCCACCGGTGAAGATGTCGGCCGTGCCGTCCTCGTTGGCGCGCAGGAAAACGCCGAAGCCGGACGGCGGCTGGGCGAGCCGGTCGACTTCCTCCTTCAGGGCGACGATCTGGTCGCGCGCCTCACGCAGCGTGCTTGCCAGTCGCTCGTTCTGCGCCGACACGCCCGCCAGATTGGTCTGCAGCTCGACGATCCGCTCCTCGAGAATCCGAGTGTGCCGCGGAGAGTCGGCCAGCTTGCGGCGCAGGACGGTGATCTCCTGCTCAAGGTCGGCAATCTGCCGGGCCGGGTCGTCGGAACCCCGACCGGGCCGGATGCCGCGGTTGCTGTCGTCATTCTGGGATACCACGGTCCTCACCTCCTCCAAGGGGAGCTGGACGCTTCCAGACCCTACCTGGACCGGTGCAGTTCGAAACCCCTAGATCACAAAGACGGTCGGGGTGGTGTCCGATCTTCACCCTTGCGCACTCCCTCACGCCAGGGGAATACCCACGCTTCTCCATCGGAAAGCTGGCCGCTGTATGGTCGTAACCGGTCAACAGCCGTCAGGCATGGCTCTCTTTGATTCGCACCTACGAGGAACGGTAGGCCATATGACCGCGCAGAACGAAGCCACCGAGGAGCTTGAGGTCTGGATCGATCAGGACCTCTGCACGGGGGACGGGATCTGTGCCCAGTATGCCCCGGAGGTGTTCGAGCTGGACATCGACGGACTTGCCTATGTGAAGCCGCCGGCCGCGCCCGGCGCCGAGGCCGACCTGCTGACCGCGCCGGGAGCGACCGCGCCCGTGCCGCTGACGCTGCTGCGGGACGTGACGGCCTCCGTCAAGGAGTGCCCCGGGCAGTGCATCCACGTCCGCCGCGTCTCCGACCGCGTCGAGGTGTACGGGCCGGACGCCGGCTAGGACGCCCGGCCCGCCGCCCCGGGGCGGCGTCAGATGCTGTTGGGCGCCGGGGCCGGCCGCAGCTCCAGGCGCCCGTCCTGCCAGACCCAGCTCACGTCGCGCCGCAGATCGGGGCAGCAGCGCGGGACGTCGAGCGACGAGTATCCGGCGAGCCGCGCCGAGACGGTGCCCTCGTCCGTCGCCGTGAGGTCGTCCACGGTCATGCCCTCGGCCGGGTCCACCAGGGTCTCCGCGAGGCGCGCGGCACCGCCGCCGGTGAGCAGGTACAGGCCGTGCGGCGGAGTGCCGGAGCCGGCGTCGCAGCGGACCGCCGCGATGGTCTCGGGCCGGCCGTCCGCGCCGAGGTCGACGGTGACCCGGTCGGTGACCACGACGCCCAGCGGCCCGCACTCCAGCGGGTAGTCCACGGCGTCGGGGTCGGGGGCGGGCGGCGGCTCGGGCGCCGCCCGGGAGGCGGTCCGGGAATCCGCCGGGGCCGCGGTGCCCGGTTCCGCGGTCGCGCCGGACGGCTGGACGAGGGCCGCGGCGCCGGTGACGGCGGCCAGGGACATGGTGGTGACGAGCCAGTGGACGGTGCGGGAGCGGGTGTGCGGAAGGTCGTGGCCTGCCGGGAGCTGCACGCGAGGGTCTCCTGGGACGGGAGTGGTGTGAGAAATGACACGGTGCCGAACCTGCACGTGAGCAGGTGTCGGCATCGTGCCATATCTCACACCGGCGCGGAACGGCGGGGTCCGCGACCTCAGTCCTCGGCGGCGGAACCCGCGCCGGATCCCGAGCCGGGCCCGGTGTAGTCCGCGCCGTAGGCGCCGGGCGCCGGGCGGCGGCGGCGCAGCGGCGGGGTCACCCCGTCGGCCAGCCGGCGGGCGGTGAGGAGGAAGCCGGTGTGCCCGATCATGCGGTGGTCGGGGCGGACGGCGAGGCCCTCCACGTGCCAGGTGCGGACCATGGTCTCCCAGGCGCGCGGCTCGTTGAAGGTGCCGTGCTCGCGGATGGACTCGACCGTGCGGGCCATCTGCGTGGTGGTGGCGACGTAGGCGCAGAGGATGCCGCCGGGCACGAGGGCCTTGGAGACGGCGTCCAGGCACTCCCAGGGCGCGAGCATGTCCAGGATGACGCGGTCGACGTCGGTGTCCGAGAGGTGGTCCTGGAGGTCGCCCACGGTCAGCGACCAGGCGGGGTGCGGCCCGCCGAAGTACCGGGTGACGTTCTCCCGGGCGATGTCCGCGAAGTCGGCCCGCCGCTCGTAGGAGTGCAGCATGCCCTGGTCGCCGATGGCGCGCAGCAGGAACGTGCTCAGCGAGCCGGAGCCGACGCCGGCCTCGACCACGCGGGCGCCGGGGAAGATGTCGGCCATCGCCAGGATCTGCCCCGCGTCCTTGGGGTAGACGACGGCGGCGCCGCGTGGCATGGACAGGACGTAGTCGGGGAGCAGGGGGCGCAGCGCGAGGTAGGCGACGTTTCCGGTGGTGCGGACGACGGTCCCCTCGGGCGCGCCGATCAGCTCGTCGTGCGGGAAGGCTCCCTTGTGGGTGTGGAAGCTCTTCCCCGCTTCGAGCGTGAACGTGTAGTGGCGACCCTTGGGATCGGTGAGCTGGACCTGGTCCCCGACCTGGAAGGGCCCGCGACGGCGGGCTGCACCGGTCGGTTCGGACATGGACGACAGCCTAGTCCAGACCGGGTCACCCGGTTGACCGCCCTCCCGCCGAGGGGGTGTGACGGGCCATCGCGTCGATGAAGGCGCGTTCGACGTCGCTGGTGGAGAGCACGCCGTAGATCTCGCCGGTCTCCTCGACCACCAGGTATTCGGTGGCCGGGGTGGCCCGCAGGTGGTCCAGGAGGCCCTCGCCGCCGAGGTCGGCGGGGACGCGCATGCCGTCGGTGAGGTCCTGGGCGAGGGAGCTGACGGCGACCCACGGGCGGCGGTGCTGCGGGACGCCCGCGATGCCGGACTCGCGGACGACGGAGACCGGGCTGCCCTCGGCGTCGACCACGACCAGGGCGCGGGCTCCGGCGTCGTTGGCGCGGCGCAGCGCCTCGGAGAGCGGGGTCTCGGCGGTGACGGGCACGGCCCGGCGGGTCAGGGACCTGGCGTTGAGGCGGGGCAGGCGCTCGCGCAGCCGGGCCATGCGCAGGCTGTTGCCCGCGCCGGTCCAGATGATGGCGGCGAGGATCGCGGCCAGCAGCGCGTCGGTGAGGGACTCCAGGCCGGCGAACGACTGGCGGTCGTCGGCCGCGCCGTAGTGGGTGGCGAGCGGGAAGCCGATGAGGACGACGATGGCCAGCACCCGGCCGGTCCAGGCGGCGGCGACCGTGCCCGTCATGGGGCTGCCGGACAGCCGCCACACCACGGCGCGCAGCATCCGGCCGCCGTCCAGCGGCAGGCCGGGGAGGAGGTTGAAGACGGCGACGATGAGGTTGGAGACCATCAGGCCGGCCAGCAGCACGCCGGGCACGGTGTCGGACTCGACGGCGAGCAGGGCGGCGTAGAAGACGCCGGACAGGACGAGCGAGAGCAGCGGGCCCGCGCCGGCGAGGACGAACTCGCGGCCCGGGCTCTGGGATTCCTTCTCGATCTCCGAGACGCCGCCGAAGAACTGGAGCTGGATGCGGCGCACCGGCAGGTCGAAGCGGATCGCGGCCAGGGTGTGGGCCAGTTCGTGGACGAGCACGGAGGCGTAGAAGGCGACGGCGAAGAAGAGGGAGACGAGGTAACGGCCGCCGCCGAGGCCGGGCAGCACCCGGTCGAGCTGGTTGCCGAAGAACCAGGTGATCAGGGCGGCGACGAGGAACCAGCTCGGCGCGACGTAGACCGGTACGCCGAAGACGCGGCCCATCAGGAGCCCGCCGCCGGGCCCGGCCGGGCGCCGCGGCCTGTCGCTCTCGGAGTCTCCCACCGGTTCCCCTCGTCACGTCGCGCCCGCGCGTGCCTGCGCGCGGGCTCGGAGTCGATGGTATGCGGCTACCTGTCAGTGACGCGCCGTAGGGTTCGCTCCATGACCGGTTCCTCCGCGACGCCCCCCGACTCCCTTTCCCCTTCCCGGGCCGCCGATTTCATGCAGTGCCCCCTGCTGTACCGCTTCCGGGTGATCGACAAACTGCCGGAGGAGCCGAGCCCGGCGGCGACGCGGGGGACGGTCGTCCACGCCGTTCTTGAGCGGGTGTTCGACGTGCCGGCGGGTCAGCGCGACGCGCGGCGGGCCCGTTCGCTGGTGGCCGCGGAGTGGGAGCGGCTGCTGGCGAAGCGGCCCGAGCTGGCCCGGCTGTTCGCCGCGGAGGACGGCGGGGACGGCCGGGCGGGCGGGGTCGACGCGGCCCGGCTGGCCACATGGCTCACGGAGGCCGAGGAGTTGGTCGAGCGGTGGTTCTCGCTGGAGGACCCGACACGGCTGGAGCCCGCCGAGCGCGAGCTGTTCGTGGAGACGCGGCTGGACTCGGGGCTGCGGCTGCGCGGGGTGATCGACCGGGTGGACGTGGCCCCGACGGGCGAGGTCCGCATCGTCGACTACAAGACGGGCAAGGCGCCGCGGGCGGAGTACGCGGCGGACGCGCTCTTCCAGATGAAGTTCTACGCGCTGGTGCTGTGGCGGCTGCGGGGGGCGGTCCCGCGCCGGCTGCAGCTCGTCTACCTGGGCAGCGGCGACGTGCTGACGTACGACCCGGACGAGACGGACCTGCGGGGCCTGGAGCGGAAGCTGCTGGCGCTGTGGGAGGCGATCCGGCGGGCGACGGAGACGGGTGACTGGCGGCCGAAGCCGGGGCGGCTGTGCGACTGGTGCGATCACCGGTCCCGCTGCCCGGAGTTCGGCGGCACTCCCCCGCCCTATCCGCTGCTGATCCAGCCCCGGCTGCCGCTCGACGGCGAGCCCGGCGGGCGGGCCGGGGAGGACGGGGCGGACGCCGGGGCCGCGCACGGCACCGCCCGGGGTCCTGCCGTGAGCGAGAACGCGTGAGCCAGAATGGGGGACGGCCGCCGCAGATGTCGCCGTCCCACCGATCGAAGGGTGCTCCCATGCCCGTCCGCGTCCTGCTCGTCGACGACCAGCCGCTGCTGCGCACCGGGTTCCGGATGATCCTGGAGGCGGAGCAGGACATCGCCGTCGTCGGGGAGGCGGGCGACGGGTTGCAGGCCCTGGAGCAGGTGCGGGCGCTCCAGCCGGACGTGGTGCTGATGGACATCCGGATGCCGCGGATGGACGGCGTGGAGGCCACGCGGCAGATCACCGGCCCGGAGAAGGACGGCCCGGCCAAGGTGCTGGTGCTCACCACCTTCGATCTGGACGAGTACGTGGTGGAGGCGCTGCGGGCGGGGGCGAGCGGGTTCCTGCTGAAGGACGCCCCGGCGGCGGAGCTGGTGCAGGCGATCCGGGTGGTCGCGGCGGGCGAGGCGATGCTGGCGCCGAGCGTCACGCGGCGGCTGCTGGACATGTACGCGGGGCGGCTGCCGTCGGGCGAGGACCCGGTGCCGGACGCGCTGAGCACGCTGACGGACCGCGAGGTCGAGGTGCTGAAGCTGGTGGCGCGGGGGCTGTCCAACGCGGAGATCGCGGCCGACCTGTTCGTCAGCGAGACGACCGTCAAGACGCACGTGGGGCACGTGCTCACCAAGCTGGAGCTGCGGGACCGGGTGCAGGCGGCGGTGTTCGCCTACGAGAGCGGCCTGGTGCGGCCGGGCAGCTGAGCGCGGGCGGCCCCCGGTCAGTCCCCGGCCGGTGTGCCGATCGCCCAGAACCGGAAGACGGTCGAGAGGTCCAGGGTCCACTGGAGCCCGTCGACGTCGGCGGCGGCGACGGCGTACTGCCTGCTCTGCCAGAGCGGGATGACCGGCAGGTCCTCGGCGACGATGTCCTGCAGTTCGGCGAAGTCGGCGACGGTCCGGCTCCGGTCGCTCTCGCCGGCGGTGGCCGGGATCAGTTCCTCGGTGATGCGCGGCGACGTGTAGCCGTTCGCCAGCACGCCGTCCTCGCCGAAGAGCGGCTCGGTGAAGTTCTCCGGGTCGGGGTAGTCGGGCATCCAGCCGCGCACGTGCACGCCGAAGTCGCCGTTCGCCACGCCCTGTTCGAACTCCTCGGCGGGGACGGCGCGGACCGTCGCGTCGAACAGGCCGCTCGCGTCGAGCTGGCCGGCGAGCTGCTCGAAGGCAGCCACGGTGTCGGGGCCGAAGCGGGTCGGCGTGACCCACAGCGTCAGCTCGACGGGCTCGGTGATACCCGAGGCGCGCAGGGCGTCCTCGGCGCGGCCGGGGTCGGGCCGGTCGCCGTAGCGGTCGAAGAAGGACGTGGTGTGCCCGGTGATCCCGGCCGGGACGACCGAGTACAGCGGCTCGGCGGTGCGCCGGTGGACGTCGCGGACGACGGCGGTGCGGTCGATGAGGTACGCGATGGCGCGGCGCACGCCGATGTCGCCCGCCACCGGGTCGTCCAGGTTGAACACGAGGTGCTGCACCTCGGTGCCGGTGCCGTCCACGACCTGCAGGCCGCTGTCGCCGGCGAGAGCGTCGGTCTCCAGATCCGCCAGGTCCCGCGCGGCGAGTCCCCGGTAGGCGACGTCGACCTCGCCGCTCTCGACGGCCGCGCGCAGCGCCGCCTGGTCACCGTGGAAGAGCCGCAGGGTGACGCCGGAGTTCCGCAGGTCGGCGGGGCCGCGGTAGTCGTCGTTGACGGCGAAGACGGCCTGGCTCTCGCCGAAGCTCTCCAGCGTGTAGGGGCCGGAGCCGACCGCCGTGCCGTCGGTGCGCAGCGCGTCGGCGGGGTAGGCGCGGTGGCTGACGATCGCCCCGGCGCCGGACGCGATCTTCTGCGGGAAGGTGGCGTCGGGCCGGGTGAGGTGGAAGGTGACCGTGTGGTCGTCGGGGGTCTCGATCCGGTCGATGGTGGACAGCAGCACCGCGGGCCCGTCGGGGTCGTTGATGCGCAGCGTCCGCTCGAAGGAGAACTTCACGTCCGCGGCGGTGAGGTCGTCGCCGTTGCTGAACGTCAGGTCGTCGCGGAGGGTGCAGGTGAAGCGCCGGCTGACGCGGTCGGTGAAGCCGCACCGCTCGGCGGCCTCGGGCTGCGGCTCGGTGCCGCCGGGCGGGAAGCTCAGCAGGGACTGGAAGACGTTGGTGAAGACCAGCCAGGAGCCGGGGTCGTAGCCCGAGGCCGGGTCCGTGGCCGGCACGGCGTCGGTGGTGCCCACGACGATCGGGTCGCCCCCGCCGGCGCCGTCGCCCGTCAGGCCGCAGCCGGAGGCGGCCAGGAGGGCGGCGGCGAGCCCCACGGCGATCGGGAGCGTCCTCCGGCGGGCGCGTTTCCTCACGTGGTGTCCTCATGTTCCGGTCCGGGTGGGCCGGAACGAACCCTAGACCGGACGCACCGCCGCCTCGGGGTGAGATGGGTCACGGACGGCGGGACCGGCGGCGACGGAGCGCAGGAACGCCAGGTCGACCTCCTCCAGCGAGCCGACGACCACCCGGCCCGCGGCGGCCGGGATGGGCGCCACGGAGGGGACGGCGATGACCCGGCAGCCGGCCGCCTCGGCGGACGCGACGCCGGTGGCGGTGTCCTCCACGGCCACGCAGCGCGCCGGGTCGGCGCCCAGCCGGGCGGCGGCGGTGAGGTAGGGGTCGGGGTGCGGCTTGGTGCGGGACAGCTCGTCGCCGGCGACGGTGAGCGTGAAGTGCTCCCGGCCCAGGGAGACCAGCATGCGGTCGATGACGGTGCGGTGCGAGGCGGAGACCAGGGCGGTGGGCAGCCCGTGGGCGGCCAGCTCGGTCAGCAGCCGCCGCGCGCCCGGCATCAGCGGCACGCCGCGCTCCAGGCGGCGCAGGAACGCGGCGTTCAGCAGGTCGCGCATCTCGTCGAGGCCGATGTCGACGCCGGTCACCTCGATCAGGTAGCCGGCGGAGCGGGTCATGGGGCCGCCGACCACGATCTCGCGGTGCTCGTCCGCGAGATCGTGCCCGAGGGCGCGGAAGACCTCGACCTCGGCGTCCCACCAGAAGCCCTCGGTGTCGACCAGGGTGCCGTCCATGTCGAGGAGCACGGCCTGCGGGTCGGGGCCGAGGGGCATCGTGGTGTCGATGGCGGGCAGGGAACTCGTCATCCGCGCGCACCTCCGTAAGGAGCGAGCAGGCCGGCCGCCTCCATGGGGAGACGACCGGCCTGTACCGGACCGATCAGTCTACGTCGGTTGGGGGAAAGTCGCCTCCGCTATTTCACCCGTCCGAGCTAGCGCGCGTTGAAATAGTTGGCTTCGGGGTGGTGAAGGATGATCGCGTCCGTGGACTGCTCGGGGTGGAGCTGGAACTCCTCGGAGAGCGTCACGCCGATGCGCTCGGGGCCCAGCAGCGCGGCGATCTTGGCCCGGTCCTCCAGGTCGGGGCAGGCCGGGTAGCCCAGCGAGTAGCGGCAGCCCTGGTACTCGGTGCGGAACATCCCGGACAGCTCCGCCGGGTCCTGCCCGGCGATGCCCAGCTCCTCCCTGACCCGGGCGTGCCAGTACTCGGCGAGCGCCTCGGCGAGCTGGACGGACAGGCCGTGCAGCTCCATGTAGTCGCGGTAGGCGTTGGCCTGGAACAGCTCCGCCGTGGCCTCGCTGACCCGGGGGCCGACGGTGACGGTCTGGAGGGCGACCACGTCGGTCTCGCCGCTCTCCGCCGGGCGGAAGAAGTCGGCCAGGCACAGGCGACGGCCGCGCCGCTGGCGGGGGAAGGTGAAGCGGGTGCGCTCCTTGCCGTCGTCGTCGAGGATCACCAGGTCGTCGCCCTCGGCGTGGCAGGGGAAGTACCCGTAGACGACGGCGGCCTGGAGCAGGTTCTCGGTGTGCAGGCGGTCCAGCCAGCCGCGCAGCCGGGGCCGGCCCTCGGTCTCGACCAGCTCGGCGTAGTCGGGGCCGCCGTCGCGGGCCGCCTTCAGGCCCCACTGCCCCTTGAACAGCGCGTCCTCGTCCAGCCAGGCCGCGTAGTCCTTCAGCGGGATGCCCTTGATCACCCGGGTGCCGGTGAACGGCGTCGCCGGCACCGGTAGGTCGGTGGCCGTGGCGGAACGGACCGGGCCGGTGTCCTCCGGCTCCGGGATCGGGGCGGTGCGGGCGGTGACGCGGCGCTGCTTCAGCTCGGGCAGGGTGGCGCCGGGGACGCCGCGCTTGACGGCGATCAGGGCGTCCATCAGCCGCAGGCCCTCGAAGGCGTCGCGGGCGTAGCGCACCTCGCCCTCGTAGATCTCGTGCAGGTCCTGCTCGACGTAGGCGCGGGTGAGGGCGGCACCGCCGAGGATGACGGGGTAGTCGGCCGCCATGCCGCGCCGGTTGAGCTCCTCCAGGTTCTCCTTCATGATCACCGTGGACTTCACCAGCAGCCCGGACATGCCGATGACGTCGGCGCGGTGCTCGGCCGCGGCGTCGAGGATGGCGGAGACCGGCTGCTTGATGCCGAGGTTGACCACGGTGTAGCCGTTGTTGGTCAGGATGATGTCGACCAGGTTCTTGCCGATGTCGTGGACGTCGCCGCGCACGGTGGCCAGGACGATGGTGCCCTTGCCCTCGTCGTCGGTCTTCTCCATGTGCGGTTCGAGGTGGGCGACGGCCGCCTTCATCACCTCGGCGGACTGCAGCACGAAGGGGAGCTGCATCTGTCCGGAGCCGAAGAGCTCGCCGACCACCTTCATCCCGGCCAGCAGGGTGTCGTTGACGATCTCCAGGGCGGGCCGCTCGGTCAGGGCCTGGTCGAGGTCGGCCTCCAGCCCATTGCGCTCGCCGTCGATGATGCGGCGCTTCAGGCGCTCGTCCAGGGGCAGCGCCAGCAGCTCCTCGGTCTTGCCTGCCTTCATCGACTTGGCGTCCACGCCCTCGAACAGCTCCAGGAACCGCTGCAGCGGGTCGTAGCCCTCGCGGCGGCGGTCGTAGATCAGGTCGCGGGCGACCTCGACCTGCTCGGGCGCGATGCGGGCGATGGGCAGGATCTTCGCGGCGTGCACGATCGCGGAGTCCAGGCCGGCCCGGACGCACTCGTCGAGGAAGACCGAGTTGAGGACGAGGCGGGCGGCCGGGTTGAGCCCGAAGGAGATGTTGGACAGGCCGAGGGTGGTCTGCACCCCGGGGTGGCGGCGCTTGAGCTCGCGGATCGCCTCGATGGTGTGGAGGCCGTCCTTGCGGGACTCCTCCTGCCCGGTACAGATGGTGAAGGTGAGGCAGTCGATGATGATGTCGGAGACGTGCACGCCCCAGTTGCCGGTGAGGTCGGCGATCAGCCGCTCCGCGATGGCGACCTTCTGCTCGGGGGTGCGGGCCTGGCCCTGCTCGTCGATGGTCAGGGCCATCAGCGCGGCGCCGTGCTCGACGGCGAGGCGGGTGACCCGGGCGAAGCGGGAGTCGGGGCCGTCGCCGTCCTCGTAGTTGACCGAGTTGATGACGGCCCGGCCGCCGAGCTTCTCCAGGCCGGCCTCCAGCACGGCGGGCTCGGTGGAGTCCAGCACGATGGGCAGCGTCGAGGCGGTGGCGAAGCGGCCGGCCAGCTCGGCCATGTCCGCGACGCCGTCCCGGCCGACGTAGTCGACGCACAGGTCGAGCATGTGGGCGCCCTCGCGGATCTGCTCGCGCGCCATCTCCACACAGTCGTCCCAGCGGCCGGCGAGCATCGCCTCGCGGAACTTCTTGGAGCCGTTGGCGTTGGTGCGCTCGCCGATCGCCAGGTACGAGGTGTCCTGCCGGAAGGGCACGGTCTGGTAGAGGGAGGAGGCGCCGGGCTCCGGCCGCGGGTCGCGGGGGGCCGGGCGCAGCTCCCGCACCCGCTCCACGACCTGCCGCAGGTGTTCGGGAGTGGTGCCGCAGCAGCCGCCGATCAGGGAGAGGCCGAACTCGCCGATGAACGTCTCGTGGGCGTCCGCCAGCTCGGCGGGCGACAGCGGATAGTGGGCGCCGTCCTTGCCCAGCACGGGCAGTCCGGCGTTGGGCATGCAGGACAGCGGCACGCGGGCGTGCCGGGCCAGGTAGCGCAGGTGCTCGCTCATCTCGGCAGGGCCGGTGGCGCAGTTGAGCCCGATCATGTCGATGCCGAGGGGCTCCAGCGCGGTGAGCGCGGCACCGATCTCCGAGCCGAGGAGCATGGTGCCCGTGGTCTCGACGGTGACCTGGACCAGCAGCGGCAGGTCGGCGCCGGCGGCGGTCAGGGCGCGCCGGGCGCCGAGCACGGCGGCCTTGGTCTGCAGCAGGTCCTGGCTGGTCTCGACCAGCAGCGCGTCGGCGCCGCCGGCGATCAGGCCCTCGGCGTTCTGCTGGTAGGCGTCGCGCAGGGGCCGGTAGGTGACGTGGCCGAGGGTGGGCAGCTTGGTGCCCGGGCCCATGGAGCCGAGCACCCAGCGCTGGCGGCTGTCGGCGGCGGTGAACTCGTCGGCGGTCTCGCGGGCGATGGCGGCGCCGGCGCGGGACAGCTCGAAGACGCGGTGGGCGATGTCGTACTCCCCCAGCGCCGCGAGGTTGGCACCGAAGGTGTTGGTCTCCACGCAGTCGACACCGGAGTCGAAGTAGGCGCGGTGGACGGAGGCCACGATGTCGGGGCGGGTGACGTTGAGCACCTCGTTGCAGCCTTCGAGCTGCTCGAAGTCGTCCAGCGTCGGGTCCTGTGCCTGGAGCATGGTGCCCATCCCGCCGTCGGCGACGACGACGCGGGAGGCGAAGGCTTCGCGCAGCGCGGAAGCCCGTTGGGACTGGGGGACGGACGGCGGGCTGGAAGAGACCATGGACGTGCTCCCGGGAGTGCGACGGCTGTCGGCTATGCGCCTTCTGCGAGAAGCGCACCAGGTCAGCCTAACGGCCGGGAGGGGGCGCGGAGGAGGCATCTCGGAGCGCGGACGGTCGTAGACTCGTTGCCCGCCCCGCAGTGCATCGACATGATCCGCTACCGTTCGGCATTGCCGAACAGCGGAAAGCGCTGACGCCGGAGACCAGGAGGCTGCCCCATGGCTCGGACCATCCAGTCACTCGAGCGCGCCGCGGCGGTGCTGCGCCTGCTGGCCGGTGGCGAGCGACGGCTGGGCCTGTCCGACATCGCCTCGTCCATCGGGCTGGCCAAGGCGACCACCCACGGGCTGCTGCGCACCCTCCAGCAGGAGGGCTTCGTCGAGCAGGACGCCCGGTCCGGCAAGTACCAGCTCGGGGCCGAGCTGCTGCGGCTGGGCAACAGCTATCTGGATGTGCACGAGCTGCGCGCCCGGGCGCTGGTGTGGACCGACGACCTGGCCAGATCGAGCGGGGAGAGCGCCTATCTCGGGGTGCTGCACCAGCAGGGCGTGCTGATCGTGCACCACGTCTTCCGGCCCGACGACAGCCGGCAGGTGCTGGAGGTGGGCGCGATGCAGCCGCTGCACAGCACCGCGCTGGGGAAGGTGCTGGCGGCCTTCGACCCGGTGGCGCACAACGAGGTCATGGAGGGCGGGTTCCCCGCGATCACCGAGCTGACGGTGACGGATCCGGCCGAGTTCGAGAAGGGCCTCGAAGAGGTCAGGGCCCGGGGCTGGGCCAGCGACCTCGGCGAGACGTGGGACGGGGTGGCGTCGATCGCCGCGCCCATCCTGGACCGCCGCAAGATGCCGGTGGGCGCCGTCGGCATCACCGGCGCGGTGGAGCGCATGCAGGCGGAGGGGACGCTGCACCCGCGCCTGGTGGCGGCCGTGCGCGACTGCGCGCGCTCCGTGTCGCGTGACCTGGGAGCCGGGCGCTTCTAGGACAATCCAGGCATCAGGCAGCCACCTTCCGTCCACCCCTTGACGACAGTCACTCCAAGGAGAAAACTGCCGGTCAACGGTCGACATTGCCGAACATCGGACGAAAGTCGGCCTGACAATCCTCTGGACGACGGACGAAGGAGTCGCAGGTTGTCGACCTCTGACATTTTTTTCGGCGAGGTTCTCGGCACCACCGTGCTCATCCTGCTCGGCGGCGGCGTGGTCGCGGGCGTTGTCCTCAAGAGATCGAAAGCCTTCGGCGCCGGCTGGGTGGCGATCACCCTCGGCTGGGGCGTGGCCGTGCTCTCCGGCGTCTACGTCTCCACCCAGCTCTCCGGAGCCCACCTGAATCCGGCGGTCACCCTCGGCATCGCCATCGACAGCGGCGAGTGGGGCGACGTCCCGGTCTACGTCGCCGGCCAGATGGCCGGCGCCATGCTGGGAGCCGTGCTGGTGTGGCTGGCCTACTACGGCCACTTCCAGGCCCATCTGACCGACCGCGAGATCGTCGGCGGCTCCGGGACGCCCGGCCCGGCCGCCACCGAGGAGGCGCGCGCCGCCGAGGAGCGCGCCCCGTCCCGGCGCGGCGAGCCCGGCCCCGTCCTCGGGATCTTCTCGACCGCCCCGGAGATCCGGAACACGGTCCAGAACCTGGCGACCGAGATCATCGGCACCGCGGTCCTGGTGCTGCTGGTCCTCGGCATCGGCCTGAACGAGGGCCTGACCGTCTCCGGCACCGGCGGGCTGATGGTCGCCCTCGTCGTGGCCGGCATCGGCCTGTCCCTCGGCGGCCCGACCGGCTACGCCATCAACCCGGCCCGCGACCTCGGGCCACGCATCGTGCACGCGCTCCTGCCGCTGCCCAACAAGGGCGGCTCCGACTGGAGTTACGCCTGGATCCCGGTCGTGGGCCCGCTGGCCGGCGGCGCCCTCGCGGCCGGCGTCCACACCCTGCTGTTCTGACCACCCCCGAGCCGCCCGGACCCCGATCAGGAGCCGCGACCCATGACCGACAGACACGACGCCGACCTCCCCTCCGCCTCGCGCGAGTACATCGCCGCGATCGACCAGGGCACCACCTCCAGCCGCTGCATCGTCTTCGACCGCGACGGGCGCATCATCTCCGTCGACCAGAAGGAACACGAGCAGATCTTCCCCAGGCCGGGCTGGGTCGAACACGACGCCGCCGAAATCTGGGCCAATGTCCAGGAAGTCGTCGCCGGCGCCCTGGAGAAGGCGCGGATCAGCAAGGACCAGGTCAAGGCGATCGGCATCACCAACCAGCGCGAGACGACCCTGCTGTGGGACCGGGCGACCGGCGAGCCGGTGCACAACGCCATCGTCTGGCAGGACACCCGCACCGACGCCCTCTGCCGCGAACTGGGCCGCAACGTCGGCCAGGACCGCTTCCGGCGCGAGACCGGCCTCCCGCTGTCCTCCTACTTCGCCGGCCCGAAGATCCGCTGGCTCCTGGACAACGTCGAGGGCCTGCGCGAGCGCGCCGAGCGCGGCGAGATCCTCTTCGGCACCATGGACTCCTGGGTCATCTGGAACCTCACCGGAGGCCCCGACGGCGGCGTCCACGTCACCGACGTCACCAACGCCTCCCGGACGCTGCTGATGAGCCTGCGCTCCATGGCGTGGGACGAGCGCATCTGCGCCTCCATCGGCGTCCCGGTCTCGGTGCTGCCCGAGATCCGCTCCTCCGCCGAGGTCTACGGCACCGCGAAGGGCGGCGCGCTGGACGGCGTGCCGGTCGCCTCCGCCCTCGGTGACCAGCAGGCCGCGCTCTTCGGCCAGACCTGTTTCGACGTCGGCGAGGCCAAGTCGACCTACGGCACCGGCACCTTCCTGCTGATGAACACCGGCACCGAGGCCATCAACTCCTACGCGGGCCTCATCACCACCGTCGGCTACCGCATCGGTGCCCAGGAGCCGGTCTACGCGCTGGAGGGCTCCATCGCCATCACCGGCGCCCTCGTCCAGTGGATGCGCGACCAGATGGGCCTGATCAACAGCGCGGCCGAGATCGAGACCCTCGCCCTGTCCGTCGAGGACAACGGCGGCGCCTACGTCGTCCCCGCGTTCTCCGGGCTGTTCGCGCCCTACTGGCGCTCCGACGCCCGCGGCGTCATCGCCGGCCTGACCCGTTACGTCACCAAGGCGCACATCGCCCGTGCCGTGCTGGAGGCCACCGCCTGGCAGACGCGCGAGATCGTCGACGCCATGAAGAAGGACTCCGGCGTCGAGCTGACCGCGCTGAAGGTGGACGGCGGCATGACGTCCAACAACCTGCTGATGCAGAACATCGCGGACTTCCTCGACGCCCCCGTGGTCCGCCCGATGGTCTCGGAGACCACCTGCCTCGGCGCCGCCTACGCCGCCGGACTGGCGGTGGGCTTCTGGTCGGGCACCGACGAGCTGCGCGCCAACTGGCGCCGGGCCGCCGAGTGGAACCCGCGGATGGACCCGGCCGAGCGCGACCGCGAGTACCGGTTCTGGCTCAAGGCCGTCCAGCGGACCATGGGCTGGCTCGCCGAGTCCGACTGACAGGACAGACCCACGGAACATGGAGAACCGACCGACATGAACACGCTGCACCCGACCGCCGCTCCCGGCCCGACCGGCCAGGCGGACCGGCGCGCCGAGACCAAGGAGCGGCTCGCCGCTGCCACCTACGATCTGCTGGTCATCGGCGGCGGCATCCTGGGCACCTCGGTCGCCTGGCACGCCGCGCAGTCGGGACTGCGGGTGGCGATGGTGGACGCCGGCGACTTCGCCGGCGCCACCTCCTCCGCCTCCTCCAAGCTCGTCCACGGCGGTCTGCGCTACCTGCAGACCGGCGCGGTCAGGCTCGTCGCGGAGAACCACCACGAGCGGCGCGTGCTGGCCCGGGACGTGGCCCCGCACCTGGTCAGCCCGCTCACCTTCTACCTGCCGGTCTACAAGGGCGGCCCGCACGGCGCGGTCAAGCTCGGCGCGGGCGTCTTCGCCTACTCCGCGCTGTCCGCCTTCGGCGACGGCGTCGGCCGCGTCATCTCCCCGGCCAAGGCCGCCGCCGCCAACCCGGCGCTGCGCACCGAGAACCTGAAGGCCGTCGCCGTATACGGCGACCACCAGATGAACGACGCCCGGGTCGCCGTGATGACCGTCCGGGCCGCCGTCCAGTCCGGCGCGGTCGTCCTCAACCACGCCGAGGTCACCGGCCTGCGCTTCACCGGCGGCCGGGTCACCGGCGCCGACCTCACCGACCGCCTCGACGGCGGCGAGTTCGGGGTGAACGCCCGCCTCGTCCTCAACGCCACCGGCCCGTGGGTGGACCACCTGCGCCGCATGGAGAACCCGGACGCCGCTCCCAGCATCCGGCTGTCCAAGGGCGCGCACCTCGTGCTGCGCCGCACCCAGCCCTGGGGCGCCGCGATGGCCACCCCCGTCGACAAGTACCGCATCACCTTCGCCCTCCCCTGGGAGGACATGCTGCTGCTGGGCACCACCGACGAGCAGTACGACGGCGACCCGGCCGACGTGCGCGCCACCGAGTCCGACATCCAGCAGATCCTGGACGAGGCCGCGTTCTCCGTGCGCGACGAGGCGCTGGACCGCTCCCTGATGACGTACGCCTTCGCCGGCCTGCGGGTGCTGCCCGGCGGCCCCGGCGGGGTCGAGTCGGCCAAGCGGGAGACCGTCGTCACCGAGGGCCGCGGCGGCATGCTGTCGGTCGCCGGCGGCAAGTGGACCACCTACCGGCACATCGGCCGCACGGTGCTGGACAAGCTGGCCAAGCTGCCCGGCGTGGCCCTCGGCAAGGACATGGAGCCCGTCTCCCACCTCGTCCGCCACGCGCCGCTGCCCGGCGTCGCCAACCCCAACGCGGTCGCCCACCGCCTGCTCGTGGACCGCGAGCCGGGCGTCGCCCTGGACCCGTCGACGGCCCGTCACCTGGCCACCCACTACGGCTCGCTGGCCTTCGACATCGCCGGCCTCGTCCACCAGGACCCGTCCCTCGGCGAGCGGGTCCACCGCGACGGCCCCGAGATCTGGGCCCAGGTCGTCTACGCGCGTGACCACGAGTGGGCGGAGACCGCCGACGACGTCCTGCGCCGCCGCACGACGCTGACGGTCCGTGGCCTGGACACCGAGGACGTCCGCACCCGCGTCGAGGAGCTGCTGGGCCGGAAGTCCTGACCCGCCGTCGTCCCCGCGCGGGCCGATCCGGGTGGACCGGCAGTGAACGGCTGGTCACCCCTGATCACCATGCGCATGCGTACGAGGACTGCGGGCTGGGCACGGTGACGCCGTAGGCTGGGGCCGCACGGAACACTTACGGCAGCCGGGCCGGGAGCACCCGCTCCGACCCGGCCGGGAGGAGGCGCTGGGTGATCGAGCTCGACGGAGTTCCCGAGCTGGTCGACCCGGTCATGGTGGCCGCGTTCGAGGGCTGGAACGATGCTGGTGACGCCGCCTCCGCCGCGGTCGCCCATCTGGAGCGGGAGTGGAAGGGCGAGGTGTTCGCGGCCCTGGACGCCGAGGACTACTACGACTTCCAGGTCAACCGGCCGCACATCTGGCTGGACGGGGGCGTGCGGCGCATCACCTGGCCGACGACGCGGCTGTCGGTGGTGCGCGTCGGCTCGGAGAACGGCCCGGTCAAGCGGCGGGACCTGGTGCTGGTACGCGGCATCGAGCCGAGCATGCGCTGGCGTTCGTTCTGCAACGAGATCCTCGGCTTCGCCCACGAGCTGGGCGTGGAGATGGTGGTGGTGCTGGGCGCGCTGCTCGGCGACACCCCGCACACCCGGCCCGTGCCCGTCACCAGCGTGACGTCCGACGAGGACCTCGCCCGCACGCTGGACCTGGAGGAGTCGCGGTACGAGGGCCCCACCGGCATCGTGGGCATCCTGCAGGAGGCGTGCACCCACGCCGGGGTGCCCGCCGTCACGCTGTGGGCGGCCGTCCCGCACTACGTGGCCCAGCCGCCGAACCCCAAGGCGTCGCTGGCGCTGCTGCACTCGCTGGAGGACCTGCTCGACGTCAACATCCCGCTGGGCGACCTCCCCGAGGACGCCCGCGCCTGGCAGATCGGCGTGGACCAACTGGCCGCCGAGGACAGCGAGGTGGCGGAGTACGTGAAGTCGCTGGAGGAGGCCAGGGACACCGCCGACCTGCCGGAGGCGACCGGCGAGGCCATCGCCAAGGAGTTCGAGCGCTATCTGCGCCGCCGCGACGGGCAGCCGCCCGCCGGGGACCCGGGAACCTATCTGCGCGACCCGGGCAGCGGCCGGACCAGACCCCGCCGCCGGCCGCCCGAGGGCGGCGAGGGCCAGGGACCCCAGGAGCCGGGACCGCCGCCCGGCCCCGGCCCCGGCCCCGACTCCGACGACTGACCGCCGGACCGCCGGGCCGCCGGGCCGCCGCACCACTGGTGCCCAGGGCCCGTCCTCACCGAGGCCGCCCCGCCCACGACGTTCCCCGGCCCGGAGGCTGGGCGGTGCCCCGGGCACGCACGCTCGCCGCGTTGCCGGATCGCCCGCGTACGCCCCCGCACGTCTGCCGGGGGGAACGAGGACGATCCCGCGCCCCGCGACCGCACACACCCGGGGGCACTTCCCCAGGCCCCGAGGGCTGGGGAAGCCCCGGGCCGGCCGGACGCCCCTGTGAAGCCGGCCCCTCAAGCGCGTAGCGGGAGCCGGGAGCGGCACGACTCCGGCCGTGCTCGAAGGCGACGCCCAGCCCTGGTGTGCCGACGTGGTGTGGCGTGGCCGCCCCGCTCCCGGAGGCGGCCCGGCAGGGGATCCACGGCCGTCCGGCGGTTCCGCGACGCGCCTTCAGAGCGCGACGCCCAGCAGCGCGTCCACCGCGCGGGACACCACGCCGGTGGCACCGGTGTCGTCGCCGCCCGCGCCGTGCTGGGCGTCCGCCCAGCGGTCCACGGCGGCCAGCGCCGCCGGGGCGTCGAGGTCGTCGGCCAGGGCCGCGCGGATCTCCTCGACCACCACCCCGGCCGGCGGCCCGTCGGGCCGGGAGACCGCGGCCCGCCAGCGCTCCAGCCGCCGCACCGCGGCCTCCAGATCGGCGTCCGTCCACTCCCAGTCCGAGCGGTAGTGGTGGGCCAGCAGCGCCAGACGGATCGCGGCCGGGTCGGTGCCGGCGGCGCGCAGCCGGGAGACGAAGACCAGGTTGCCCTTGGACTTGGACATCTTCTCCCCCTCGTAGGCCACCATCCCGGCGTGCACGTAGGACGCGGCGTACGGGTGCTCCCCGGTCAGGACCTGGGCGTGCGAGGCGCCCATCTCGTGGTGCGGGAAGGCCAGATCGGAGCCGCCGCCCTGCATGTCGAAGCCCATGCCGAGCCGGTCGAGGGCGATCGCGACGCACTCGATGTGCCAGCCGGGGCGTCCCGGGCCGAGCGAGGCGCCGTCCCACGAGGGCTCGCCGGGCCGGGCGGCCCGCCACAGCAGCGGGTCGACGGGGTTCTTCTTGCCGGGCCGCTCCGGATCGCCGCCGCGTTCGGCCGACAGCGCCCGCATCGCGGCGGCGTCCAGCCGGGACACGCCGCCGAAGTGCCGGTCGGACTCGACGGAGAAGTAGACGTCGCCGTCGAGGTCGTAGGCGGCGCCCATGGCCCGCAGCCGCTCGATGAGGGGAACGATCTCCGGTATCGCCTCCACGGCCCCGACGTAGTCGCGCGGCGGCAGGATCCGCAGCGCCGTCATGTCCTCGCGGAACAGCGCCGTCTCGCGCTCGGCCAGCGCCGTCCACTCCACGCCGGTGGCCGTGGCCCGCTCCAGCAGCGGGTCGTCGACGTCCGTGACGTTCTGCACGTAGTGCACCTGGCGCCCGGCGTCGAGCCACACCCGCTGGACGAGGTCGAAGGCGATGTACGTCGCCGCGTGCCCGAGATGGGTCGCGTCATAGGGGGTGATCCCGCAGACGTAGAGCCGCGCGAGCGGACCGGGGCTGAGCGTCACCGGGCCGTCCGTGGCGGTGTCGTGAACCGTGAGATCACGGCCCTGACCGGGCAGGACGGGAACCTTGGGTGCGGGCCAGGCATACATGGTCCGAGCCTATCCGCCCCTCCCGCGCCGGGACGACCGCACCCCGGCGCGGCCCCGCCGCACCCCGCGCCTACACCAGGGGCCAGGGGATGGCCGGCCACTCCCCGCTGGGCTCCGGGTACCGGCCCTCGCGCAGCAGGCCCGCCGTCCGCTCGCGCAGCGCCGCGCGCTCGGCCGGCGTGATCAGCTCGGCCAGCCGGGTCATCAGCGGCCCGTCGTGGGTGAGTTGGTCCTGAAGCCGGGTCAGGGCCTCGCGCACGTCCGGCGGCAGCGGCTCCCCGGCCCAGCCCCACAGGAGCGTGCGGAGCTTGTTCTCGGTGTGGAACGTGACGCCGTGGTCGATGCCGTACAGCCTGCCGTCCGCGAGCGGCAGCAGGTGGCCGCCCTTGCGGTCGCCGTTGTTGATGACGGCGTCCAGGGCGGCGACGCGGCGCAGCCGTTCGTCGTCGGCGTGCACCAGCAGTGCGGTCCGGCCGCCGCCGACGTCCGCGTAGCCCACGGCCTTCCAGCCCGGCTCCGGCTCGTCCGCCTCGACGAGGGCGAGCAGCCCGCCCGGGCCGCGCTCCGGGGCGTCCGGGTCGCCCGGGTCGTCGGGCGCCGGACCGACCCAGAGCTGGCACATGCCCTCGCCGAGCGGGCCGTCGCGCAGCACCGTGGGCGGCACGATGTCCCAGCCCAGCGCCCGGGACACCGCGTAGGCGGCGACCTCGCGCCGGGCGAGGGAGCCCTCGGGGAAGTCCCACAGCGGGCGCTCCCCCGCCACCGGCTTGTAGACGCACGGCAGCCGCCGGCCGTCGAGATCGGCGGTGGCGTACAGGACGGCGTTGGACGCCTCCGTGATGCGCCCGTGCAGGGTCAGCTCGCCGCGTTCCAGCACCGTCTCCGCCGTCACACCCGGCTTCTGCGGTATCCGTTCTGGCGCGGACATACGTGTCCTTCCGGGTCGAGCGGGAGGCTGCACAGCGGGCACGGCGGCCGGCCCGCGTTGACGACTTCGAGGGCGCGCTTGGCGAAGGCGCGGGCCATGGTGCCGCTGAGCCGGACGCGCAGCATGGGCGGGCCGTTCTCGTCGTCCCGCAGCAGCCGCTCCTCGGCCTCCGCGAACGCCTCCTCCGACTCGGCCTCCAGCTCGACCAGCGCCTGGGCCTCCACGATCATCCGCTCGTTCTCGCTGTCCCAGGCCAGGGCCATGGTGCCGACGCGGAACTCCTCCTCGACCGGCGTCTGGAGCGGGCCGGTGTCGGTCAGTTCGGCGGGCGCGACGGCCGGGACCGTGGTGTTGCCGCCCGAGCGCCGCACGACCTCGTCCAGAAGCTCATCGATGCGCTCGGCGAGCGCCTCCACCTGGGCCTTCTCCAGGGAGACACTGGTGGTACGGCCCGCCGCCGTTGCCTGCAGAAAGAAGGTACGGCGGCCAGGCAACCCGACCGTCCCGGCGACAAAGCGTTCGGGAGGGTCGTAGAGGAACACCTGACGGGACACGTACTGCTCCGTGGGGTCGACTGCTTGCTGCTTGAGACACTGGCACCCTACTGCGCTTCGCGATCAACGTGCCTAGGCACCGCCGCCCACCGGCGCCTCGGTGGCCTCGGAGGCGTCCCGGGCGGCCTCGTCGGTGTCCGGCACGAACTCCGACAGGTCGCCGGTGTCGCCGAAGCGCAGCAGCAGCGGCGGCTCGCCGTAACGGATGGCCGTCACGGACGCCGGGTGCGGCACGATCCGCTGGAACAGGTCGAGATGGAGCCCGAGGGCATCGGCCACGACGGCCTTGATGTTGTCGCCATGGGTGCACATCAGCCAGACGGCGTCCGGGCCGTGCTCGGCCGCGATCCTGGTGTCCCACTCCCGGGCCGCGGCCACCACGCGGGCGTGCATGGAGCGCAGCGACTCGCCGCCGGGGAAGACGACGGCGGACGGCTGGCGCCGGACGGTCACCATCAGCGGGTCCTCGGCGAGTTCCTTGAGCCTGCGGTTGGTCCACTCGCCGTAGTCGCACTCGACGATCCGCTCCTCCGCGTGGACCGGAAGCTCCGGCCGCGCCGCGCGCAGCGGCGCCAGGGTCTGCGCGCACCGCTCCAGCGGGCTGTGCACGGCGGCGGCCAGCGGGATGCCGGACAGCCGCCCCGGCAGCGCGGCGGCCTGCGCGGCGCCGTGCGCGTCGAGGCCGACGCCGGGCGTTCGACCGGCCAGCACCCCCGAGGAGTTGGCGGTGGTCCGGCCGTGACGGAGGAGCAGCAGGGTGGGCATGTGTGCCAGCCTAGGCCAGGCCCGGGGACCGGTCAGGCGAGACCGGCGCGCTCCAGTGCCTCGACGCCGGCCCGCAGCGAGGCGAGCCGCTCGTCGAGGGTGAAGCCCGCGGGGGCGAGGGAGAGGGTGGTGACCCCGGCCTCGGCGTAGGCCCGCATCCGGTCCGCGACGCGCTCCACGGGCCCGATGAGGGTGGTGGAGTCGATCAGCCGGTGCGGGACGGCCGCCGCGGCGCCCTCCTTGTCGCCGGACAGGTACCGCTCCTGGATCTCGGCGGCCTCCTTCTCGTACCCCATGCGCCGGGCGAGCCGGTTGTAGAAGTTCTGCTCGCGGCTGCCCATGCCGCCGACGTAGAGCGCGGTGTAGGGACGGAAGTGGTCGGCGAGCGCCTCGACGTCGTCGCCGATCGCCATCGGCACGGTCGGCACGACGTCGAAGCCGTCGAGGGTCTTCCCGGCCTTGGCGCGGCCGGCGCGCAGCGCGCCGAGCGTGGTCTCCTCGGCGTGCTCGGGGGCGAAGAAGATGAGCAGGGCGCCGTCCGCGATCTCGCCCGTCTGCTCCAGGTTCTTCGGGCCGATGGCGGCGATGTAGAGCGGGACGCGGTCGCGGACCGGGTGCACGGTGAGCTTGATGGGCTTGCCGGGGCCGCCGGGCAGCGGCAGCGTCCAGTGCTCGCCCTCGTGGGTGAGGCGCTCGCGGGCCATCGCCTTGCGGACGATCTCCACGTACTCCCGGGTCCGGGCCAGCGGCCGGTCGAACCTGACGCCGTACCAGCCCTCGGAGACCTGCGGCCCGGAGACCCCGAGACCGAGGCGGAAGCGCCCGCCGGAGAGGGAGTCCAGGGTGGCGGCCGTCATCGCCGTCATGGCCGGGGCGCGGGCCGGGATCTGGAAGATGCCGGAGCCGACGTCGATGCGCCGGGTCTGGGCGGCGACCCAGGCCAGCACGGTCGCCCCGTCCGAGCCGTACGCCTCGGCGGCCCAGCAGACGGCGTAGCCGAGCCGGTCGGCCTCCTGGGCGACCGCGAGGTTGTCCGCGTCCATCCCGGCTCCCCAGTAGCCGAGATTGATTCCAAGGCGCATCGTCGCTCCTCCGCCGCCGCTCTACCGACAAGTAACACACCGGTCCCCCGGGACTGTACTGCGTCGGCGCAAGTACGCTCAACGGCCATGGATCTCAGGCACCTGGGCCGCACCGGCCTGCGCGTCTCCCGGCTCGGTCTCGGCACCCTCACCTGGGCGCGGGACACCGGCGAGGACGACGCCTCGGAACTGCTGAAGACGTTCTGGGAGGCGGGCGGCACCCTGGTGGACACGGCCGACGTGTACGCGGACGGCGGTGCGGAGTACCTGCTGGGGCGGCTGCTCGGGAGCGTGGTGCCGCGCGAGGACCTGGTGATCGCCACCAAGGCGGGCAGCGTGCCGGATCCGGACCGCCGTTTCGACACCTCGCGCGGGCATCTGCTGGCCGCGCTCGACGGCTCGCTGGAGCGGCTCGGCGTCGACCACGTGGACCTGTGGCAGGTGCACGCCTACGACCCGGCGACGCCGCTGGAGGAGACGCTCCAGGCCCTCGACATGGCGGTCTCCAGCGGCCGGGCCCGGTACGCCGGGGTGTCCAACTTCTGCGGCTGGCAGCTCGCCAAGGCCGCCGCCTGGCAACTGGCCGCGCCGGGCACCCGGTTCCCGCTCGCCAGCACCCAGATGGAGTACTCCCTGCTGCAGCGCGGGGTGGAGCGTGAGGTGCTGCCCGCCGCGCTCGACCTGGGCGTCGGGCTGCTGCCGTCCTCGCCGCTCGGGCGCGGGGTGCTCACCGGCAAGTACCGCCAGGGCGCGCGGCCGGCGGGCTCGCGCGGGGCCTCCGAGCAGCTCGGGGCGTTCGTCGCGCCGTACCTGGACGAGGCGGCCGGCCGGATCGTGGACGCGGTGACGATAGCGGCGGACGGGCTCGCCGTCACCCCGCTGCAGGTGGCCCTGGCGTGGGTGCGCGACCGGCCGGGGGTGACGGCGCCGATCGTGGGCGCGCGGACGGCGCGGCAGCTCGCCCAGGCGTTGTCAGTGGAGGCCCTTAACCTTCCGGAGGAGATCCGCCGAGCGCTCGACGACGTCTCGGCGCCGCTGCACCGTTACCCCGACCAGGACTGGAGCTCGCTGTGACCGACGGGAACGACGTACCGCCCCTCGACGCGGCGGCCCGGCTGCGTGCCGCGGTGCGGGCCGTGGAGAGCGGCGAGCGGTCGGCCGCCTCGTTCTTCACCCGGCCCGCTCCCCCGCCGCCGCGCCCGGCTCCGGCGCGGGGCGCGGCCGGTGCGCCGGAGCCGACCGCCCGGCCGGTGTCCGTGCCGGACGAGGTGCCCGCGCTGCTGGCCAGGGGCGGGGCGCCGGAGGCGCTGGCGCCGAAGGTGGTGGCGGCGCTGGGCGAGGGCGCGGCCGGAGAGCTGGCCGCCGATCCGTGGCGGCTGCTCGCGGTCGAGGGGGTGCGCCCCGAGCAGGCGGACGGCTTCGCCCGGGCGCTGCTCGAACAGGAGTGCGCCCCGGACGACGAGCGCAGGACCCGCGCCCTGACGGTGTGGCTGCTGGAGCGCGCCGCGCTGGCCGGGCACACGGCCCTGGAGCCGGCGGCCGTGGCCAAGGGCCTGGCGCGGCATGCCGTGCCCGATCCGGACGAGGCGGTGCGGGACGCCATCGAGGCGGGCGCGGTGCTGGTCTTCCAGGACGGGGACGCGGCGCCGGGCGAGGAGACGGAGGGCGGGGCCGCGGTCCAGGTGCTGCTGGGGCTCGACCGGTTCGCGCTGGCGGAGGAGAGCCTGGCGGACGGGCTGTTCCGGCTGCGCGGCACGTTCACGGCGCCGGACGGCGGCGGGGCGGACTGGGCGACGGCTGCCGACGCGGCGCCGTCGCCGTCCGCGGCCGAGCTGATCCGGGCGGCGGCGGACAGCCCGCTGGTGGCGCACACCGGTGGGGAGGCCGCGCGGGCCGAGCCGGCCGCACTGGTCGCGGCGGCCCGGTCGCTGGGCCTGCGGGCGTTCGCCGCCGCGCACGGCCCGGACGGGCGGCGGCGGCTGGCCGGGCTGCTGCCGGAGGACGCGGCCGACGCGGCCGTCACCGTGTCCGGGCTGCTCACCGGCCAGGAGGGCCCGGGGCGGGACGGCGAGGGGCTGCTCGCCCTCGACGTGCTCGCCGTCTCGGACGCCTCCCAGCTCGGCACCGAGGCCGCCGCGGCGCTGGTCGAGTCGCTGCCGGACGGCGCGCGGCTGGTGCTCAGCGGCGACCCCATGCTGCTCGGCCCGGCCGGCGCGGGGCAGGTCTTCGCGGACGTGCTGGCCGCCGGCGTCTGCCCGCGCGTGGTGTCGCGGACGCCGGATCCCGGCCCGGTCGGGGAGCTGCTCTCCGGGGTCGGTGCCGGGGAGCTGTCGCAGGTGGCGGCGCCGGGCAAGGAGGTGGTGATCGTGCCGGTGCGGGACGCGGGCGAGGCCGTGCACCGGGCGGTCCAGCTCGTCGCGGACTCGATTCCGCGCGCCTTCGGCCGGTCCGTGGACGAGGTGCAGGTGATCACGCCGGGACACGGCGGCGCGGCGGGCACCCGCGCGCTCAACGCGGCGCTGAAGGCCCGGCTGAACCCGGGGCCGGGCCGGTTCGGCGGCTTCGATCCGGGCGACCGGGTCGCGTACTCCCCCGCGCCGGGCCGGACCCGGCTCGTGACGGTCGACGACGCCGACGCGGACGGCCTGTGGCTGCGGGACGCGGACGGCCGGTTCGCCGTGGCCAGGGAGCTGGTGCCGGACACCGTGCGGCACGGCTGGGCGGTGACCGCCCATCAGGCGGCGGGGAGCCGCTGGCCGGCGGCCGTGGTGGTGCTGCCGGGCGACGCGGCGCGCGACCTCGACCGGGCCTGGGTCTACACGGCGTTCAGCCGCGCCGAGTCGCACCTGTCGGTGGTGCAGGGCACCGGCCCCGCACTGGCCCACGCGGTCGCCGCACCCCCCGCGGACACGCGCGGCACCCGCCTACGCACCCTGCTCCACGAACAGACGACCACCGCGCCCGGCCCCCCGGCGGCCGACTAGGGCCCGGCCCGGGCACGCACCCTCGCGGCGTTGCCGGATCGCCCACGTACCGCTCCCCCGGGCGTGGTCCCCGGGGGAACGAGGACGATCCGGCGCCGTGCGCTCGCACGCGCCCCGGGGTACCCCCGGGGGAGCCGTGGGCGGCCGGACGCCCCCTGGGACGACGGCCCCCGGTGTGGTGTCCCGGGAGGTCGCCGCCGGCCGACGAGGGCGTGAGTCCGGGACTGCGGCCTCGGGAGGACGAGGGCGGCCCACGGCGACGTGCGGACCCGCCCGTGGCCGGATGCCGGTCCCGCGGGGGCCGGGCGATGGGCCCCGAGGGCGCTGCCGATCACGCGTCCACGGCCCGTCGTCCCCCCGTCTCCGTCCCCTCGGAGGCTGTGCCGCCCGGTTCAGTCGATGGCGTCCAGGTCGTCCTCCTCGAACGCCTCGCTGATGTCGAAGCGGCAGACGACCCGCTCCGGGTCGACGGAGTCGAAGGGGGCGGCCAGCCACTCCCCCGGCTCGGCCGGCTCGTCGGCGGCCAGCACCCAGAGCGTGGCGTCGCCCTCCTCCAAACCGAACTCCTTGTGCCGGGAGGCGATTTCGTCGGGATCGAACTCGCCGAAGAGCACGGTGAGCGCGGCGTGCGTGCTGCGGCCCGCCGTCTCCGGCGCGTCCGGCTCGTCCTCGTCGGCCGCCTCCGGGTCCAGCTCCGCGACCCGCTGGGCCTGCGCCAGCAGCCGTCTCGGCTCGACCACGGTGTAGTCCCTGCGGATGAACACGCTGAGGGCGTCCGGCTCCGCCGGCCCGGTGTAGGGCGCACCGCCCTCGGTGTCCGGGACCTCGAAGGGGGTGACCTCGTCGTAGACGTCGTACAGCAGCTCGTCGTAAGCCTCGCCCGCGGCGGCCATCTCGTTGAACGCGGCGAAGACCGAGGCGTCCGCCTCGGGCCCCGCACCGGGCGACGCCGCGCGCCGTTCGATCGCGGCCAGGTGCCGGTCGATGGCCTCTTTGAGCGCGTCGGCGGCGGCGCGCACTTCGGCAGCGTGGGGCTGCACAGCATCAGACATGGTGCAGACGGTATCGGCAAGCAGGGCTTGCCCGCACAATAGATTCGATGCCGGAATACGAGTTTCGCGATGTGTACGTGCCCCGGGGGGTCTCCCGCGCGGCAGCCACCCGTCTGCTGACGGAGCACGCCGAGTACGGCCACTGGGAGCTGGCCCGGCTCCGCCTGTACCCGGACGGCAGCCGCCGGGTGCGCCTGCGGCGCCGGATCATCCGTCAGCTCCGCCCCACATGGTGACGAGTGGGCCCCCCCGTCGGGCGGGGCCCACTCGTCCGGTCAGCACACCGGGTGAGGTGCTGGTGTCTCAGCCCCGACGGGCCAGCCGGCCGCGCTGGTAGAGCACCACGCCGCCGACGAGGAGACCGGCGCCCAGCGGCAGCGCGCCGCCCATGGCCAGGTCGTCGCCGGTCTGGGCGAGTTCCCCGCCCTCGGCCTCGTCCATGTCGTCCGCCGCGGCGCCGGCCGGCTCGTGCTCCGGCTCGTCGGAGTCGGCCGGGGTCTCCTCGGAAGGAGCGGTCCCCTCGTCCGGCCGGCCGCCCGGGCCGGGCTCGGCCGGGGCCTCGGGCTCCTCCGGCCCACCGGGCTGCTCGGGCTCGCCCGGCTCGCCGGGCTGCTGACCGCCGCCGGTGTTCGCGCAGTCGTTGCCGAACGCCGGGTTCAGGACGCCGACGACGTCGATCGTGTTGCCGCAGGCGTTGATCGGCACGCCGACCGGGACCTGCACGTTGTTGCCCGACGCGACGCCGGGCGAACCGACCGCCGCGCCCTGGGCCTCGGCGCCGGCGGAGCCGGAACCGGCCTCCTGGGTGCCGCCCTGGCTCTCGCCCTCGCCCTCGCCCTGGCCGTCCTGGCCCTGGCCCTCGCCCGGCGCCGGAGCCGGGTCCTCGGCGTCGCTGTGGCCGCCACCGCCGACGTTGGCGCACTGGTTGCCGAACGTGGGGTTCAGCGCGCCGGCCACGTTCACGGTGTTGCCGCAGGCGTTGACCGGCACGCCGACCGGGACCTGCACGTTGTTGCCCGACGCGACGCCGGGCGAACCGACCGCCGCGCCGTCGGCGTCCGCGCCCGACGCGTGCGCGGAGCCGGTCGCGAACGCCAGCAAGCCGCCCGCGGCGGCTACGGTGATCAGGCCCTTCCTCGTGACCTGTCGCATGGTTGTTTCCCTGCCTCGTCATGTATGGGACGCGGGGTGGGGGAAGAGGGCACCCGCGCCCGCTGTGAAACCGGAACGGCCCCGGAGTGCGGAGCTCGCACCCCGGGACCGTGGTTCAAGCCCTCGTGGAGTGGGGCCAGGATCAGGCGTTGACGCAGGTGTTGCCGAAGGCGGGGTTCAGCAGGGCGATGATGTTGACCGTGTTGCCGCAGATGTTGATCGGGATGCCGATCGGGATCTGGACGTTGTTGCCGGAGATCACACCCGGGGAACCGACCGCAGCGGCCTTCGCGTCCGCGCCGGAGTCGGCCACGGCAAGGCCCGCGCCCGCCATCATCAGGCTGCCGGTAACGGCCGCGGTGGCGACGACCTTCTTGATCATTATTCCTCCTCGTTGACAATGCGGCCCCAGCCGGGGACTGCACTGGATGCAACGAGATGGCCGAAAGCAGGGCACGAACCGACGCTATCTTTCACCCACTCTGAGGAATCTCGTACGCCAGCACGATTATTTGAGCGTTTGTGTTCAGCACTGATCGAGGAAGCGATCGAGCACGCGCGCTCCGAACCTCAGGCCGTCAACGGGCACCCGCTCGTCCACGCCGTGGAACATCCCCGCGAAGTCCAGCTCGGGCGGCAGCTTCAGGGGCGCGAACCCGAAGCACCGGATGCCCAGGTCGTCGAAGGACTTCGCGTCCGTCCCCCCGGACAGCATGTAGGGGACGGCCCGCGCCACCGGGTCCTCCGCCACCAGCGCCGACTGCATCGCCTCGACCAGGGCCCCGTCGAACGTCGTCTCCAGCGCCTTGTCCGTGTGCACGTCCTCACGCCGGACGCGGGGGCCGAGGACGCGGTCGAGGTCGGCGAGGAACTCCTCCTCGAAGCCGGGCAGGAACCGGCCGTCCACGTGCGCGGTCGCGGTGCCGGGGATGACGTTGACCTTGTAGCCGGCGCCGAGCTGGGTGGGGGCGGCGGTGTTCTGCAGCGTGGCGCCGATGATCTTGGCGATGCCGCCGAGCTTGGCCAGCGTCTCGTCCATGTTCTCCGGGTCGAGCTCGGTGCCGAGGGCGTCGGACAGCTCGTCGAGGAAGGCCCGGACGGTCTTGGTCACCCGCACCGGGAACCGGTGCCGGCCGAGGCGGGCCACGGCCTCGCACAGCTCGGTGATGGCGTTGTCGTTGTTGGTCATCGACCCGTGGCCGGCGGTGCCCTCCACGGTCAGGCGCATCCAGTGCATGCCCTTCTGCGCGGTCTCGATGAGGTAGAGGCGCAGGTTCTCGTTGACCGTGAACGAGAAGCCGCCGACCTCGCTGATCGCCTCGCTCACGCCTTCGAACAGCTCCGGGTGACGGTCCACCAGGTACCGCGCGCCGTGGACGCCGCCCGCCTCCTCGTCGGCGAGGAAGGCGACGACGACGTCGCGGGGGGGCTTGCGCCCGGAGCGCAGCCGGTCGCGGACGACGGCCAGGGTCATCGCGTCCATGTCCTTCATGTCGACCGCGCCGCGGCCCCAGACGCAGCCGTCGGCGATCTCGCCGGAGAAGGGGTGGTGGGTCCAGTCGGCGGCGTCGGCGGGCACCACATCGGTGTGACCGTGGATGAGCAGCGCGGGCCGCGAGGGGTCCTCGCCCTCGATGCGCGCCACGGTGGAGGCCCGGCCCGGGTGCGACTCGAAGATCCTGGGCTCCAGGCCGACTTCGGCGAGCCGCTCGGCGACGTACTCGGCGGCGGCCCGTTCGCCGGGCCCGGAGTGGTCGCCGTAGTTGCTGGTGTCGATGCGGATGAGGTCCTGGCACAGTCCGACGACCTCGTCCTCGGCGGACGTCGCGCTCTTGCTGCCCCCGGCACGGTCCGGGGTCGGGGTCGACTGGCTCACGCTGTATTCCTCCTGCGATGGGGTCCGTTCCCATCCTCCCCCGTCGGGCCGGGGATCGCGCAGGCCGGGACGTCGCGCGGGCCGGGACTTTGCTATGGTTGCCCGCGTCGCCGCGACACCACCACCGTCCCGGCGCCACACCCCGTCCGGGTGGCGGAATGGCAGACGCGCTAGCTTGAGGTGCTAGTGCCCGTTTAAGGGCGTGGGGGTTCAAGTCCCCCCTCGGACACCGGAGAAGACCCCAGTCGACCTGGGGTTTTTCTCTTGTGGGGGCCTTGGGTGACCAACGGCGCGACCGGCCGGCGGGGGCGTCGCGTGCGGAAGGCGGGGGTGGGCGTGGTTGCCCGGCAGGTGAGGGTGCCCGTTGGCGCGGACGCGGAGCGGTGGGTGACGCGCCGGGGGTGCCGCCGGGTGCTGTTCGTCGTGCACAACGTGACCTCCGCGACCCGGCTGCTGGACGTCCTGCCGCTGTTCCGGGACGACCCGCGCGTGCAGATGCTGGTGACGTGCACGGGGTCGTCGCCGTTCCTGGCCGGGGTGCCGGAGCTGCTGGGGGCGACGGGGCTGCCGGTGCTGCCCTGGGAGCAGGCGGTGAGCCTGCCGGTGGACCTCGCCGTCGCGGCCAGCTATGGCGGTCAACTGGATGCAATTCAGGGCAAGTTGGCGGTCATTTCACACGGGGTCGGGTACAATAAGAGACTGCCCGGGCCAGCGGCCAGCGGCCAGCGGCCAGCGGCCAGCGGCCAGCGGCCAGCGGCCAGCGGCCAGCGGCGTTCGGGTTCGGTCCGGAGCTGCTGCGCGACGGGGAGCCGATAGCCGCCGCGACCGTGCTGTCCCACCCCGAGCAGCTCGGCCGTCTCGCCGCCTCCTGTCCGCCGGCGGTGCCGACCGCCGTGCTCGCCGGGGATCCCTGCTACGACCGGATTCTGGCCGCCCTTCCGGAGCGTGACCGGTTCCGGCGGGCTCTGGGGGTCGCCGGGGGCCAGCGGCTGGTCGTGGTCACCTCCACCTGGGGGCCGCGCTCCCTCCTCGGCAGCGAGGCGGCCGTCGACGCGCTGCTCACCGTCCTGCCGCGCCTGACGGCGGAGTTGCCCGCCGACGAGTACCGCGTGGCCGCCGTGCTCCACCCGAACATCTGGCACGGGCACGGCCCCGGCCAGGTGCGGGCCTGGCTGGACCGCGCCCGCCGGGCCGGGCTCGTGCTGATCCCGCCGCTGGAGGCGTGGCGGCAGGCGCTGGTCGCCGCGGACTGCGTCCTCGGAGACCACGGCTCGGTCACCTTCTACGCCGCCGCCATCGGCCGGCCGGTGCTGCTGGCCGCCTTCCCCGGCGCCGACCTCGACCCCGGCTCGCCCGTCGCGGCCCTGGGGCGGGCGGCGCCCCGGCTGGGGCCGGGGGACCCGCTGCGGGCCCGGCTCGACCGGCTCATGGAGCGTCACGACCCGGCCCGCCACGCCGCGCTCGCGGCGCAGGTGAGTTCGGCCCCGGCCCGTTCCGCCGCGCTGCTGCGCGCGCTGTTCTACGGCCTGATCGGCGTCGCGGAGCCCCCCGGACCCGCGGTCCTGGACCGGCTTCCGCTGCCGTCGCCCGAGCCGGCCGGGCGCACGGCGCCGGTGCGCGTGCTCACCCGCCTGGTCGGGGAGGTGGCCGACCGGACGATCGCCGTCAGCCGGTACGCCGACGCGCCGTACGAGCCGGAGGCGGACGGCTTCGACCGGGCGCACACCGCGGTGCACGAGGAGACGCGGGACACGAGCAGGCTGCGCGTCGCGGACGTGATCCTGCGGTACGCGGCCGAGGACGACCCGCGTGTCGGTCCGCCGGCCGCGTGGACGGCGGAGGTGCTGGAGCGGCATCCGGGCAGCCAACTGGCGGCGTACGTCACCGGCCCGGACACCTGCACGGTGCGGGCGCGCGGCGGCGGCCCGCTCCGCCTCACCGCCGCACCGGACGCCACCGGCCGTCGTGACCTGTGCGACCCGGCGGCCTATGCCTCGGCCCTGTACGCCTGGCTGGCCGAGGGCGGACCCCTCGGGGACGCCGTGGCACACGGCATCACGGTGGTGACGGGCCGGACCGGTCACCACGTGCGCGTCGAGCCGCCCGGCGACACCCGGGACGATCGGGGCCGCCGACGGTGACGGCCGTCCGCCGGCGTTCCTCCCCCACCACCGGACGCCCCGTGCGGGGCCGGAGGTCGGCGGGGCGTCGTGCCGCCGGAACGTCCTAGCCGTCGAGGTCCGCCAGGCGGGTGTCCAGGTGTGCCACGAGGGCTGTCTCGCCCGTCCTCTCGTAGCGCGACCTCGCCATGCGCAGGTAGTGGACCTCGCCCCGGGGGTCGGACAGTTCCCTCGCGCAGCGGGCCCGGAGGCGGGCCGCTTCGGCCTCGTGGATCCAGGCGCCTTCCGCCGTCAGGACCGTCAGGGCGTCGTCGAGGGGCTGGCGGGCGGCGGACGGGTCGCCGGCCTCGAGGAACGTCTCGCCGAGGCTGGTCTGGACGCGTGCCTCGTTGTAGGGGTCTCGGTCGTCCAGCTCGCGGAAGAGGACCAGGGCGTGCAGGAGTTGCCGTACGGCGTCGTCCAGGCGGCCCTGTCCGCGCAGGGCGCGTCCGGTGTGGTGGGCCAGGATCGCCGTGGCGCGCGGCACGTCCCGCGCCCCGTCCTGGCCCGGGGCGATGGTGGCCAGGGTCCGCGCCGCGTCCGCGAAGAGGGTCTCGGCCTCCTCGTACCGCCACTGCCGCAGCCGCAGCAGGCCGAGCGTCTCCAGGGCGGTGGCCTCTCCCCTGCTGTGCCCGGCGCGCCGGTCGGCCGAGGCGGCGGCGCGCAGTTCCTCCTCGGCCTCCTCGAACCGCCGGAGGCCCATCAGCGCGAAGGCCCGCTGGACGCGCATCCGGCCCTCTGCCCGCGCGTCGCCGAACGCCTCGACGCAGCGGCGGGCGGCGGCCACACCGAGCGTGTGGGTGGTGGCCCACTGGTCGTAGAAGCCCAGCTTGAGGTGCAGGCCCCACATCGCCTCGCACACCTGCCAGGCGAGGTCGTCGAAGCCGTGCTCGTCGGCCGCCCGGACGGCCTCGACGAGGTTCTCGCGTTCGCGCCGCAGCCAGTCCAGCGCCCGGCCCGCGCGCTCGGGTCCGGCCGCGCCCCAGGAGTCGTCGTCGTGGCCGGCGAGTTCCCGGTAGGCGGGGCCGAGGCGCCAGCGGCCCGGCAGCACGGCCGTGTCGGCCGCCGCCGCGCCGCGCAGGAACCAGCGCACGACCAGCCCGGTGGAGCGGGTGAGTTCGCGGGGCTCCTCCTCCTGGCGGGCCCGGCGTTCGGCGTGCTGCCGGACCAGGTCGTGGAAGCGGTACCGCTCCTCCCCGACCTCCTCCAGCAGGTGCACGCCCGCCAGTTCCTCCAGCAGGGCGCGGGCCCGGCCCTCGTCCTCGATCCCGGCGGCGGCGGCCGCGGCGCCCACCGGGACGCCGGGCCAGGGACGCAGGCCCAGCAGCCGGTAGAGGCGGGCGGCGGGCGGGCTCAGCTCGCGGTAGGAGAGATCGGTCGCCCGGAAGGCGGGGTTCTCCCCTTGACCACCGCCCCGCACGGGATCGTCGTCCTCGCCCGGGGTCTCCTCGTCAGGCGTCGTGAGGTCCCGCACGATGCGCTCCCAGCTCAGGTGTTCGCGTTCGGCGGCGCGGGCCCCGGTGGCGCACAGGGCGAGCGGCATGCCGCCGCAGGAACCGGCGGCGGCCTCGGCGTACGCGGGCTGCTGGGCGATGCGCGCCGGGCCGACGATGCGGGTGAGGAGCCGTACCGAGTCGGCCGCGGACAGCGGCCCCAGCGCGATGAGGCGCGCTCCGTAGTCCCGCACCAGTTCGGGCAGCCGGTAGCGGCTGGTGACGAGGACGAGCGACCGGGGCGAGGCCGTCAGCAGCGGCACGATCTGGGGCGCCGAGTGGGCGTTGTCGAGCAGCACGACGAGGCGGCGGTGGGCCGTCTGGTCGCGGTACAGGTCGGCCTGCGCCTGCTCGTCGCGCGGGATGCGGCTCGGCGGCACGCCCAGGCCGGTCAGGAAGCGGACGAGGATCTCGGACGGGGCGACGGCGGTGGCGGCGGAGACCCCGCGGAGGTCGGCGTAGAGCTGGCCGCCGGGGAAGCGGTCGGCGAGGGCGTGCGCGCAGTGCACGGCGGTGGCCGTCTTGCCGATGCCGCCGGGGCCGAGCAGGGCCACGAGGCCGGGTCCCCGGGAGTCCTCGCCCAGGCCGTCCACCACCTCCTCGACGGTGGCGAGCACCTGCTCGCGGTCGGTGAACGCGGCGGTGCCGGGCGGGAGGAGGCGGGGCCGGGCGGTGGCGAGGGGCCTGTCGCGGCCGGGTGGCGCGGTGACCGGGGCGGCGTCCCGCAGCCACGATTCCAGGTCGCGGGCGAAGCCGGGGTCGCGGCGGGCCTCGTCCAGCAGGCGGTCGGCCAGTTCGCGCCGGGTCTCGGTGTCCTCGGGCAGCGCCGGCGGCTCGTCGCCGTCCCGGTGCCGGATCCGCCGCACCAGGCCGGCCAGCGCCTCGGAGGCCCGGCGTCCGAACTCCCCGGCGGCCCCGGCCACGGCGTCGGAGGTCACCGACTCGACCGCCGACACCACGGCCGCCGTCGTCAGCAGATCCACGGGCCCTCCCCCGGCTCGACCTTTCCAAGTACGTTATCGGACGCGGGGGTTCGAAAGGCCGTGCGGCGGCGGGCGCGGCGTGCCGGGGGCGTGGATCGTCTCCCGCGCGCGGGGGCCGCCAGGCGCTGAGGGGGACGGCGACGAGGCCGTCGATGGGCTTCGGGTTCAGGGCCGTGTTCGACCACGGTCCGGGCGGCGCCGCGGATCCGGCGTCGGCGCCGAGGCGGGCCGGGGCGAGGACGAGGGCGCGCGCGGAGGAGGGCAGCGCGGCGCCGTGGACGGTTCCCCGCATGCCCGCGAGGGTCTGGTCGCCCGCGTCCACGAGATGGCCGCGGACGGTGACCACGTCCGGGTTCAGGAGACGGATGGCTGCGGCAAGGAGACGCCGCCGATCCGGCGGCCCGCGCGCCGCAGCGCCTGGCTCGCCGGGCCGGGCGGTCTCCCCGGCCGTCGCCGTGTTCAGGCAGCGGCGGCGCCCGGCGGGGGCAGGGCCTGCCGCAGGTCGTGTCGCTGGGTGCGCTGGACGCGGTGGGGGGTGCCCAGCGGTTCGCCGGAGGGCGCCCGCACCGACGCGGCGAGGACGGCGGCGGCAGGCCGGAGCGGGTCACGGCCGAGGAGCCGGAACGCGTCGGGCCGTCGTCACAGCCCGGCCCGACGGCGCCCACGCCCCGGTCACGCTGCTGGTGCCGTTGCGCGGTGTGTCCGCGCCGGGCGCGCCGGGCGGGCCGTTCCACGACCCGGCGGCGGGGTCCCGCTTCGCGGCCGTGCGCAGGCAGGCCGACCGGCGGCGGGTGGCGGGTGGCGGAGCGGGCCGCGGTGGAGTGCCGAGGGGCGGCCGGGACGGTGCGGCGGCGGCGATTGTTGCGGCGGTGTTGCCGTGGGATGGGCGCGCCTTGCGGTCCTGTGGCCATCGGCCGTCCGGCCTTCCCCGGCCCTCTGGCCTGCCCTAACGTGATCGGTGCCCGAGCCGGTGAGCCGCCGGGAAGCAGCCGGGAAGCCGCGAGAGGGAGGGAGGAGGGGCCGTGTCCGTCACCGACGCGTACCGGGCGGACCGCCATGTCCGCGCGGCCTCCTGCCCCGCGCCGGG
Organism: Streptomyces sp. URMC 129; assembly: GCF_051386415.1. Classification (NCBI taxonomy): domain Bacteria; kingdom Bacillati; phylum Actinomycetota; class Actinomycetes; order Kitasatosporales; family Streptomycetaceae; genus Streptomyces; species Streptomyces sp. URMC 129. Next base: position 3,952 of record NZ_JBPQTQ010000007.1, on the reverse strand, counting down.
CGATGTCCGCGCCGTGAGCGCCCGCGTGCTCGGTCGGTGCCCCGGCACGAGCTGTACGCCGGGCGCCGCGGAGCGCTGACCAGCCGCTCCCCGCTCCGCCCCCGCCCGCCTCCCGTCCCCGGCCCTCCGTCACCGCGCCGTCTACGGCGCGTCCCTCGCCCTTCCGGCCGCGCCGCCGCGCCGTCGCGCCCGTTCTCTCCGTTCCAAGGGGTACACCAGTCATGAGCCAGTCCGCCGAATCCGCCACCCCCGCCTGGTCGTTCGAGACCAAGCAGATCCACGCCGGGGCCGCGCCCGATCCGGCCACCGGGGCCCGGGCGGTGCCCGTCTACCAGACGACCTCGTTCGTCTTCCGCGACACCGAGCACGCCGCGAACCTCTTCTCGCTCGCCGAGCCGGGCAACATCTACACCCGCATCCACAACCCCACGACGGACGTCTTCGAGCAGCGGATCGCCGCGCTGGAGGGCGGCGTGGGGGCGGTGGCGCTGGCGTCGGGGCAGGCCGCCGAGACGCTGGCGATCCTCAACCTGGCGGGGGCCGGGGACCACATCGTCTCCAGCACCTCGCTGTACGGCGGGACGTACAACCTGTTCCGGCACACGCTCCCCCGGTTCGGCATCGAGGTGTCGTTCGTCGACGACCCGGACGACCTCGCCGCCTGGCGGGCGGCGGTCCGCCCGAACACCAAGGCCTTCTTCGGCGAGTCGCTGGGCAATCCGCGCGGCAACGTCCTCGACATCCGGGCGGTCGCGGACGTCGCCCACGCGGCGGGCGTGCCGCTGATCGTGGACAACACGGTGCCGACGCCGTTCCTGCTGCGGCCCATCGAGCACGGTGCCGACGTGGTCGTGCACTCGGCGACGAAGTTCCTCGGCGGGCACGGCACCACCATCGGCGGGGTCGTGGTCGACGGCGGCTCGTTCGACTTCGGCGCGCACCCCGACCGCTTTCCCGGCTTCAGCGAGGCGGACCCCAGTTACCACGGCCTGCGCTACTGGGAGGCCCTGGGCCCCGGCGCCTACGGGATCAAGCTGCGGGTGCAGCTCCTGCGCGACCTCGGGCCGGCGCTGGCACCGCACTCCGCGTTCCTGCTGCTGCAGGGCGTCGAGACGCTGAGCCTGCGCATCGAGCGGCACTCGGCCAACGCGCTGGCGCTGGCGGAGTGGCTGGAGCAGCGCGACGAGGTGCGCGCCGTGCACTATCCGGAACTGCCGTCCAACCGCTGGTACGAGGCGGCCGGGCGCTATCTGCCGAACGGCGCGGGCGCGGTGCTGTCGTTCGAGCTGCGGGACGGTGCCGAGGCGGGCAAGCGGTTCGTGGACGCGGTGGAGTTGTTCAGCCATCTCGCCAACATCGGTGACGTGCGCAGCCTGATCATCCACCCGGCGTCGACCACGCACAGCCAGCTCGACCCGGAGCAGCTCGCGGCCACCGGCACGTCGCCGGGGCTGGTGCGGCTGTCGGTCGGTCTGGAGAACGTCGCGGATCTGAAGGCGGACCTGGAGGCCGGGTTCCGCGCGGCGAAGGGCGCGTCCTGACCGCGTCCGCGCCGCCGTCCCCCCTCCTGCCGGCCTCCGGGGCCTGGCAGGAGGGGGTCTCGCCACCCGGCCGCCGCCGGTGGGTGGCGCTGGAGAAGCCGCTGCCGCTGGAGTCCGGGGGTGAACTGCCGGGCGTGCGACTGGCGTACGAGACCTGGGGGCGGCTGGCGGCCGACGCGTCGAACGCGGTGCTGGTGCTGCACGCCCTCACCGGGGACAGCCACGCCGCGGGCCCGGCCGGGCCCGGCCACCCCACGCCGGGGTGGTGGGACCGGCTGATCGGCCCGGGGCGGGCACTGGACACCGACCGCTGGTTCGTGGTGGCGCCGAACGTGCTGGGCGGCTGCCAGGGCAGCACGGGCCCCGCGTCGTTCCGGCCGGACGGCCGGGGGCGGTGGGGCGGCGGCTTTCCCCGGCTGACGCAGCGTGACCAGGTCGCGGCGGAAGCGGAGTTGGCCGACGCGCTGGGCATCGGCGCCTGGGCGCTGGTGGTCGGCGGCTCGATGGGCGGGATGCGCGCCCTGGAGTGGGCGGTGTCCCGCCCGCACCGGACGCGTGCCCTGCTGCTGCTCGCCTGCCCGGCGGCGGCGAGCGCCGAGCAGATCGCGTGGGCGGGCGTCCAGGTGGGCGCGATCCGCGCCGACCCGGCCTGGCGGGACGGCGACTACTACGACGCGGCACCCGGGCTCGGCCCCCACACGGGCCTGGGCCTGGCCCGGCGGCTGGCGCAGGTGACGTACCGCAGCGAGGCCGAACTCCAGGCGCGCTTCGGCCGGTTGCCCCAGGGGGACGGCCGGTACCAGGTGGAGTCGTATCTCGACCACCACGCCGAGAAGCTGATCCGCCGCTTCGACGCGGGCAGTTACGTGGTGCTGACGGAGGCGATGAACACCCACGACATCGGCCGCGGCCGGGGCGGCACGGCTCCCGCCCTGCGCCGGGTCACGGCCCGCACCCTGGTCGCGGGCATCGACTCGGACCGCCTGTACCCCCTGTCCCAGCAAGCCGAACTGGCCAACGGCATCCCCGCCGCGGACCGCCTGCGCATCCTCGAATCCCCCCACGGCCACGACGGCTTCCTGATCGAGACCGACCAGGTGGCAACGCTGATATGGGAGTTGACGGAGACCTGAGGCGGTACCCCGCCCTTCAGGCCGTCGGCGGCGGCAGGGGCCGCTGATCGGGGCCCGGGGGCGAGGTGGGCTCGTCGAGACCGAGGAGCCGGTACATCAGGGTCCGCATGCACGCGTTGAACCGGCCGGGCTCGGACGACAGCAGCGCGCCGATGCGTTGGTGATCCTCCCGGCGGTACCGCTCGGCGGCGGACCGGAGTTGGTCCGGCAGTGGCTCGGTCGGGGACAGGGCGGGCGCGACGGCGGCGAGAGCGGCGGCCGGTGAGTCGGCCGCGATGTCGCGGCCGGGGCGGCAGGCCATCAGGATGGGCACGCCGGTCAGGGTGCCGTACGCGGTGACGGAGCCGTGGTCCCCGATGATCACGTCGCTCGCGATCAGCAGCGGCTCCCAGTCGGCCTCCGGCGGGACGAGCACGGCGCCCCGGCGGAGGGAGTCGGCCAGCCAACCGCGGATCTGCCAGCTCCCGTGCGCCGCCCAGACGTTGGGGTGCGCCAGCACCACGACGCGGTACCGGTCCCCGGGCAGTTCGGCGAGCAGCCTCGGCAGCAGGGTGGCGAAGTGTCCGAACGCGGCGGAGCGTCCCCAGGTGGACGCGACCACCACGAGCCGCTCGTCTCCGCTCAGGCCCAGCGCCCGCCGGTAGGCCGCGCGCCGCGGCAGGCCGGCCACGATGCGGTCGTGGCACGGGTCCCCGACCACCGTGGCCACGGGCAGCGCCTCGGGACACGAGCGGGCCAGGGCCCGCAGATCCCGCTCGTGGGAGAACGCGATGGCCGCCGGGACCACACGTCCGTCGTGGACCAGGTGCCGGCGGCTGAGCATGCCCGGCGTCCGGTCCTCGCCGTTTCCGGCCCGGCGGAGCAGCTTGATGTGTCCGGCTCCGTGCGGCAGCCGGATCAGCGGCGCCCTGACCCGGTCGATGCCCTGCGAGCCGGCCGCCAGGGCCAGGTCGAACTCCGCGGTGACGGCCTGCCGCCAGGGGACGACCGCGATTCCCCGGTGGAGGAGATGCTCCGCGACTCCGGCTCCGAAGGCGTGCGGTGCCGCGGTGAAGACGATCTGGATCCGCGGGTCCGCTCGGAGGAGCCCGACGACGTCCATCACGCGCTGTGCGTACGCGAGCGTGTGGACGACGGCGAGCACCGTCCTGCGGACCGGGACGGTGGCCCACTCCCCCTGTCGCAGCACCGCGGGCACCGTCCGCTCGTCTCCGGTCGTCATGGCGTGAGAACGCGGAAATGCCCCGCTACCCGGAGGTCCGGGTAGCGGGGCTGAGG
>NZ_JBPQTQ010000006.1:0-70668 GCF_051386415.1 Streptomyces sp. URMC 129 | reverse complement strand
TGGGGAGGGTTTCGGCGAGCGTGGCGAAGTAGCGCTGGTCCTGCCAGGCCGTCCGGTCGCCGATGACGAAGAGGCGACGCTTGGCCCGGCTGACGGCGACATTGAGGAGGTTCGGGCGCTGGGCCGCCCAGGCGCGGGCACCCGTCGCCTGTGGGGCGGTGCCGAGGACGAGGATGACGACGTCGGCCTCCTTGCCCTGGGTCCTGTGGACGGTCCCGATCCGGTCCGCGGGGAGCAGTCCGCGGGCGGCGGCCCTGGCGCCATCGGCTGCCTTGCGGAACGGGCTGATGACGTACGCGTCGCGGGCGAGGTCGACCCCGCCCTCCTCGGCGAGCCGCTCCAGGATACGGCGCATCGCGCGGCCTTCCTCGGGGACCCAGTGGCCGGCCGTGTGCCCACCGGCGACGTCGACCCAGCAACTGCCCGGCGCGTAGGGGTAGGGAGGACGCTCGGGGGTGCCATAGACCATGAGGCCGTCGTAGGCCACGGCGTTGCTGATCGCGAACATGGGGTTGTCGCAGCGCCGGTGCACGCGCAGCGGGGAGCCGACCCACGCCTCGAGGGAGCCGTCGGGCAGTTCGACCGGAAGCAGCGTGCCGTACGGGCTGGTGCGGTCGGCGATCCGCTGGACCGAGGTGCGGCCCGGCGCCCACTCCCGGTCCACCCCGAACTCGTCGAGCAGCGCGCGCTGCGCCGTCCAGGGCAGTGTCACGACGGGCTCGAGCTGCAAGGGATCGCCGACGACGACGGCGCGGCGGGCCCGCCACATGCTTCCCACGGCCATCTGCGGGGTGGCCTGCCCCGCCTCGTCGATGAACAGCCAGCCCAGCGACTCGCGGCCGAGGCGGCCGAAGACCCGGCCCAGGGAGGCGAACGTCGTCGAGACCACCGGGACGACGAGGAACAGGCTCTGCCACGCGGCCCGTTGGTGACTCTCGGGCACCGAGGAGGGGATCGAGCCCGCCACCGCGTCCATGGCCGCCATCAGGTTCCCGTACATCGTCCGCGCCGTGCAGCGCAGGAACGCCTGGTGCAGGTCGAGCGCGGCGAAGAACAACTCGCTGCGGGCGCGGGTGAACTCCTCGTCCGCCCAGGGAGCGGACAGCTCGCGGGCGGTCTCGTCGGCCCGCCACGCATCGTCCGGCACGTGCCGGCCCCACCTCGCCCGGACGCGCCGGGCGGTGTCCTCGGCGGCACGCAACTCCGCCTCGGCGGCGTCCCGTCCCCGGCGTGCCCCGCGGAGGGCGTCGGCGGCCTGTTCCCTGGCGTGCCGCGCTCGGGCGCACGCCCGGGCGGTCTCCTCCCGGTGCTCGCGCGCCGCCGACTCCCGCGCGGCGAGCGGCTCGTCAGCGCGGTACCAGGTCCGGGCGGCCTTCCCCAGGGTGAACAGGCCGACGGCGAAGCCGGGACGGCTCTGGCGGTGCGCCTGCCGGTCCCGCTGCGCCTCGTCCAGTGCCCGCTGGGCGTCGTGGAGAGCCGCCTCGGCAGCGGACACGGCCCGCTCGCACCCGCGCAGCTCTGCCTCGGCCCGGGTGACGACCTGGTGGGCCTCGGCCACGGCGGCACGCACGCCCGGCAGGGCGTGGAGGACGGCCCCGGCTTCCCCCCGCTCCCGGCGCAGCCCCTCGACCTCACGGAGGGCGTCGCGGAAGCGGGCCTTCGCCCGGACCCACACGCCCTTCCGCGGGGTGGCGACGTAGGCGCGCAGCAGGTGCGCCAAGCCCTGGCCGGTGTCCAGCCACTGGTCGTCCCGGCCCCGTTTGGGCGGAATCGGCACGGTCACACGCTCGTCGGTGACTCTTTCCTTGCCGTGCCAGAAGCGGTTGACAAACTCCAGGCGGTTCTTCTTGTTGCCCAGGCGTGCGGCCACGGCGCCCCAGGCGGGGCGGCCCGCCAGCAGCCGGGTCGCCTGTTCCGCGAAGTAGTCTGCCTGCAGGCGCCATTCCTCGCCGAGGGCCGAACGCGCCGGGATCTCCGTGGAGATGTTCTCCACCGCGCCGTTGTTCGCGGAGGCCACCACCATCTCGAAGCCCGTCAGGTCGGGCCGGAGCGGATGAACGGTACGGGTGTACTCCGAGCTTGTCCAGGTGTACTTCGTGTCGGCGACGAACGCCTCGGACGGCAGCCGCAGGGCGGCGAGGCGCGTGGCCCGCTGCACGACGGCGTGGGCGAAGCAGTCCCGCAGCATGGTGGTCTTGCCGGTGCCCGGCGGCCCGTTCACCGCGAACAGCCCGTCCGACGGGCCGGACCGTCCGGAGCCGGAGATGGTGTTGACGGCGAACTGCTGGCTCAACGCGAGCGGATGGCGCGGATCGGCCGGCCAGCGCCCCGCGGGCAGGGTCTCCGGGACGCACGCGTCCAGCACGACGTCCGGTCGCTGCCGCACGTCGATCCGGGCAGCGGTGTCCACGGCGCCCCGCGGGCTCAGATAGGCGGCGAGCGCGGCGCCGGGGTCGTCGTCCCGCAGGGCGTCGGCGACCAGATCCAGATCGGTGGCGAGGAAGCTGTTGAGGAAGTCCTGCTGCCCGGCGTCCTCCGCACGGTCCCTGCGGACCGCGACGCTCCTGACGCGAACCGTCCGGGGGTCGAGCGCGTCGGTCACGTCCCACGCCTCGGCCAGCTCGTGGGCGAAGGAGAGCAGGTGCTTCGCGGCTATCAAGCGTCTGCGTTCCGGGATCCCGGGAGTTCCGGTGTCCGGTCCACCGGGCCCCGCGGAGACGACCGCGTCCGTCCCCTGGAGCGGCTCGAGTTCACCGAGTTCGGCCACCCGCGCGATCCACGCCGCCTCTTCGGCCGCGAAGCCATCGAGCCAGCCCGGCCTGGTGCCGCGCGACACCGTTCGCCCGGTGGCCCAGGCGCAGGTCGAGAAGACAGGAGTGTCGGGCACCAGGCATCCGCGATCGTCGACGGTGAACGCGAACATGGCGCTCTCGCCGTCCATGCGCCCGTCGAAGTCCTCACCGCTCTCCCCCAGCGCCTCTGACAGCACGTCGCGCACCCGCTCCAGGGAATACACGCCGCCGTACACCACGTGCTGCCAGACGTGGCCCGGTCTGAGAGGGACCGAACCCAGCTCATGACCGGCCTCCCACGGCAGCGCCCGGCCCGGCGCCACCGCGTACACCCCGTCCCGGGCCGAGACGGCGGGGATCTTCTGCGGGCTGAACAACTCCACAGCACGCCAGTACCCGACGATCGCCGCCCGCCGCTGCCGTTCGTCCGTCATAACGCCCCTTGTCCGCCAGTACCCACCGAAACCCCGCAGGCCAACGACGCATGGCCCGGGGATCATTGTGGACGCGGAGGCCGGCTGCGGCAGCCCGTTCGGCCGGATCCCCGGCTGCCGCCGCCGACGCGGTTCGTGTCGCCGCCCTGGAAGGGCCCGGAGCTGTTGCCCCCGTTGGAGTCGTAGCTGTTGGTCCGCCCGAGGAGGCCGGCGCAGTCGGCTCCGTCGTAGGCGCAGAAGTAGTCGCGTGCGGCGTTCCGGTAGTCGTCTGAGCAGACGGGCCCGCTGACCGCCTCGGCGGTGGCGGCCGGAGCGGTCAGGGCGATGTCGGCCATGGCCGACATCGGAGTCCGGTGAGGAGTTTGTGCAGGACGCGTCCTTTCTCCTGCTGCGTCGGATTGGGTGGTGGTGCGTTCCACGGCCCGATGGCCGCGGAAGTTCCTTGGGGGCCGCGGAGCTCAGGGGGGCGGGACCGGCGAGGGCCGTCGCGCGTTCCAGCGCGGCCACGGCCATGCGCCGGTAGTCGGCGATGTCCTCACGTAGGGGCCGAATTCGGATTCCCGGCACTCGTCCTCCGGAGCGCGGCGGTGTCGCCCACTCCCGCGTTCCCGCACGACCACAACCCCGATCCGAGGGAACGCCGGATCGACATCGACGGCGCCGAGTACCCGTACTTCGACCAGCTGGTCTGGGCCGGTCTTCCCACGATGCCCGGCCTGCCCGCCACCGCCATACCAGCCGGCCGGTCCCACGAGGGTCTGCCGGTGGGAGTGCAACTCATCGGTCCGATGTTCGAGGACCGACTGGGACTACCGGCTCGGTGTGGCCGACATGATCGCCGCCCTGCAGGACACGCAGAAGAAAGCCGGGCCTGATCCGGAACATCACCGAGATCTCCCTGAACAGCCAGGGCAACGCCGGCCGTTTCCCGCGCCGCCCCCTCACCTCGCGCGGGTGGTGTCGCGCAGTGGGGTCGATCGCGGGGCGGGGGTGGGGAGTGGTCGACTCCCGGTGCGGCGTCCGCCCGACCAGGGGCACATTCACATCCCCACAGCTCAGAAAGAGTGCGCACGCGGCTCCCTCGGCCATGTCGGCGGCCTCCGTCAGGAACGCTGCCACGTGCCGGGCCCGTGGACGCCACCTCGGACGCGTCCCCACCCAACCAGAAACCCTCGGCCGCTACCCCCTCCTCGTCGTGGACGAGGCCGGCGCGCAGTCGCTGCCCGGAACGGAATGCCACCCGCCTCCCACAGCACGACAGAAGGTCTTCGGACCATGCTGACACAACACGCGACAGTGAAGTCGATCACAGATGCCCCGTTGACGCGGTCGCGTACCGCGCGGATGGCGGGCGGATCCGGGTACGGGTCGCAGTGTCCGTGCCCGTGGCGCAAACGGCCGGCGATCTGGCAGCCGCCCGCGCGAGGAGATGCACGATCCGGGTACCGAAGGCATGACCGCCGCAGGGGCACAGGCCACGGAGGTCGGGATCGCCGAAGCCGAGGCCACCAGTGCCAACGACACACCTCTGCATCGCCCGGCGGAACCAGTGCAGATGGGCGAATGCGCGCTCCACGACCCAGCGTCGGGGGTGCTGCTGATGACCGAAATGCCCGATGGCGAGCCTCTGCGAAGCCCTACTTCGGTGCCTCGAAGCCACCGATCTCCTGCTCGAGTAGTTCGGCCAGTCGCATCACCAGTGACGTGGTGGAAGCTGTGCGGCAGACCGCTGAGCAACTGGAGAAGACGGGCAAGCGGGTCCGACCAAAACAAGACACGGACGGGTCAGAATCCACCCGCCCAAACCGGGTCAGAATTCACCCGACGCCGACACGCAGGCCAGGGCTGCAACCCCGGCTATCGCCACTTACTCCATGGCGGTTGGTCGCAGCGGGCTGATTCTCGGATGGGACACACCACGGCGTCGAACTCGGCGAAGAACCGGCGCCAGCCGTGGCGGTGGAGTTCGCGACGGCTGTTCGCCTCGATCCAGTCGCGGTGGCTGACACCATGCCGCGCAGGAGCGCCGCATCGAGACTCTGGTCGTCTGCGCTCAGTGCGGCGGCGCGGGTCCGCAGCTGCTCGTACGCGTCGACACGGAAACGTGCGACGGAGCCCGAAAACAGCAACTGCCTGTAGAGCATCGCGGCTTCGGCCAGATCGGGCAGCAGCGGACTGTGCCATTCGACGCGGGCGCCGCCGTCGCAAAGCGCGTCGGCCACCCGATTCACGCCCCCCGCACAGCGGACCCGGTCGGAATGAGCGGATGCTCGTCGAGGACCAGGACCTGGAAGTCGCGGAGCCGTTCATGGCGCGCGGGCGGCAGCGTCAGGTGGTACGCCACACCGAGCGTCAGCGGGTCCGGTCCGGCCATGACGTCGAGCAGGAGCGTGAGGTCGCGGGCAGCGCGCGCCATCGGACCGACGACGGCGAGGTCGTGCTCGACCGGCAGGGCCGGCCCGGGCGGCGGGACCATACCGCGGCTCGCCGCCAGCCCGAGTGTCGGCTTGTGCGCGTAAATGCCGCAGAAATGCGCGGGGGTGCGCAACGAACCGGCGAGGTCGGAGCCGATGGACAGCGCGCCGACCCCGGACGCCAGGGCCGCCGCCGAGCCGCCGGAGGATCCGCCCGACGTACGACGGTGGTCCCACGGGTTGTTGGTGGTGCCGTAGATCCCGTCGAAGCTCTGTATTTCCTGCAGCCCCAGGGGCACGTTGGTCTTGCCGAGCACCACCGCGCCCGCAGTCTTGAGCCGCGACACCTGCACTGCGTCCTCGGCCGGCACGAAGTTCCGGTGCGGCGGCATACCCCAGGTCGTGGGCAGCCCCGCAATGTCGTACGACTCCTTGACCGTCACCGGAATGCCCGGCAGCGGCCGGTCCTCACCGCGGGCGCGCGCCTGGTCGGCACCGCGCGCGGCGGCCCGTGCACGGTCGAAGTCCGGCACACAGATCGCGTTGATCGCCTCGTCGTCCCGCTCAATACGGGCGATCGCCTCGTCGGTCAGTTCCGCCGAGGTCACTTCACCGGCGTGCAAGGCAGCCGCGAGTTGTTCGGCCATCGGGAAATTCCACTCCATGAATCCGACCGTGTGGGCCTGTGGAAGAGGGCACGAAACGCCGCTTCGCACAAACGGGATGGTGAGCTGCCCCGAGTTTCGTGAAGTCCGGTTTAGCTGGCGCCGGTTGGTGCCAGAGTGGTGGTCGAACGGTAGTAGGTTGCCTCGTACTCGGCAGGTGGTAGGTTGCCGATCGGGGAGTGTAGCCGGCGGTGGTTGTACCGGCTGATCCATTCCGTGATCGCGTATTCAACCTGGTCACGAGTGCGCCAGCTACGGCGGTGGATCAGCTCGGCCTTGAACGTGCCGTTGAGAGCTTCGGCCATGGCGACCGGATCTTCGGCGTCATGGAAGGCGGCCTCGGCAGGAGGAGGAGATCGCATGACCACCACCACGCCGCCACAACGGCATCGGGCCGGGACGTCACCTCTTGAACTGGCTTACCTCACCCGCGTTCTGAAGGCACCCGCGCTGCGGGAGGCCGCGTCCCGGCTGGCCGCGATCTTGGACGGGTCCCAGCGGCCACCACCGGGAATGACCAACATCAACTGACAGCGCGGCCCACTTTTCATCCGTTGCCACCGGCCCACGATTCAGCCGTTACCGACACGAACCCCCGAATTGCCCGGAACCAGGGATGGGGCACACGCCCCGGGAGAGCCATAGGTCGGCAAGCGGTTCACGAGTCACCCAGCCGGCGCCCTACAGCACGCTACGGACGACCCTCTCTTGCCACGTGCCGCTCCTGCCATATGAGTCAGCGGTTCATACCGCTTTTGGCGCGCCAATTGACCGGTATCGAGCGGGTCTCGCGGGCTTGGTCCAGACGTTCTACAGGCTCACGCACGGTCGGTCCTCGACCCGGTCCCGATCGGCTCCCGACGACGGGACCGCAAGGTGAGATCCATGAGCGACACCAGCGCCGACATCCTGCCGAGCTTCCCGCCACGGCGGAGCATCTGGCGTGGATGTGCAGGTCGGGGACAGACACCCTGGTCCGAGCGGTGACGGCGTGGCGCTGCCGCTGGTGCTCGCCATCCGAGACAGCAGCGGGTGCCCACACGCTGACGAGACGCGCCTGCCGCGCAACGACCCGGCCCGGCACTTCGCCATCAGCCAGGGACCGCTCTCGTAGCTGGGGCACCACTCGTCGCCATGCATCCGGAGATCGTCCACCTGAGCTCCCGGCAGGCTCCCGCCCCTGCGGCCCGCCGTGGACGAGAAGGACCTGAGCCACATCACTCGCCGCAGGCAATCGCCTTGGCGGAGCTGTCGCCGTCCATCAAGGAAGGGGTTCGCATGTCCGACATCCGGGATTACGACGTCGTGGTGGTCGGCGGCGGGCCGGCGGGTTCGACCACCGCCGCCCTGCTGGCCAAGAAGGGCCGGAACGTCATGCTGCTGGAGCGGGAGAGGTTTCCCCGCTATCACATCGGCGAGTCGATGATCACCGGGGTGATCCCGGCGATGGAGGCACTAGGCCTGACCGACGAGCTGGACAAGCGCTTCCAGCCGAAGCACGGGATCAGCCTGGTGTGGGGTCTCGACTCGGAGCCGTGGCGTGCCTCGTTCGATCAGACAGGCCTGTACGACCACTCGTGGCACGTGGTCCGCAGCGAGTTCGACGAGTTGTTGCTGAACACCGCGCGGGGATTCGGCGTGCATGTCGAGGAGCAGGCCCACGTCACTGCGGTGCTTTCCGACGAGAACGGCACGGTCACCGGTGTGACGTACCGCCGGGGTGGCGAGACGTATCACGTCACCTCCCGTTTCGTCGTGGATGCGTCGGGTCAGGCCCGGGCCATCTCGCGCAAGCTGACAGAAGTGTCCTGGCAGGAGGACCTGCGCAACGTCGCCATCTGGAACTACTTCACGCCGTACGAGCCGCTTTCCGAGGGGCGGCAGGGCGGCGACATCCTGGTGGAATCAGTCAAGACCGGAGGTTGGCTCTGGGGCATTCCGGTGACCGAGGACAAGCTGAGCCTGGGTCACGTGCTCCCGGCCGCACTGGTGGCAGAGGCAGGCGCCCAGGGGCTTTCGCACCAGGAGCTCTTCGACCGAGCGGTGGAGAACAGCGAGGTTGCCAAGACCATGATTGCCAACGGCGCTCCGGTCGACCGACTGCGCACCGCCCGTGACTGGTCGCATGTGTGCAAGAGTTTTCACGGTCCGGGTTGGCTGTCAGTGGGCGACGCTGCCGGGTTCATCGACCCACTTTTTTCGCAGGGTGTGTGGCTGGGCACCTCGGGGGCCTGGATGGCCGCCCGCGCCCTGGAAGCCGCGCTGAAGAACCCGGCCGACACCGAGCGTGCACTGGACCGGTACGAGCTCGTCTACCGCGTGCTGTACGACGAGTTCCTGTCGTTCATCCGGTTCTTCTACGACCCGAACAAGCTTCGCGAGATCTACTTGGAGCGGGCACAGCAGGACGTCTGGCATCCCGACGGCAACCTGAAGATCGGTTTCATCACGCTGATCTCCGGCATCAAGGCGCTCCCTAACATCACCGGCTTCGACCCGCTCGGCACCGACACCCCCAAGACCGTCCGGATGTGAGTGCTCCGCCTCGACCACGGGCCCGCACGGCGACCGCCAGTTGTGTCCGCGCAGCCGAGCATGACCGGCGGAGATGGCGAACCACCGGGAGATTCCCGCAGTGCAAGGACCGCCAACCGTGCTGCGTCAGTCGATCCGATCGGCAGACACACCTTGACCATTCATCAGCTCTCAGCCATGTTGCTCGCCCTGGCCGTCATCTCGCTGTTCTCCTTCGGGGCCGGGGCGCTCGCCCGCCGCTTCGGGCAACCGCCGGTCATCGGCGAGGTGCTCCTCGGGGTCCTGATCGGCCCCACGCTCCGACAGACATCCGGCCCTTCCTCACCGCCTTGGCGAACGTCGGTGTGGCCCGTTCGTGTTCACCGTCGGGGCAGACCTGGACGCCAGTGTGTTGCGTGGACGCAAGATGGTGGCCGGCGTCATCGCTTCCGGCTCGATCTCCTTCCGTTCGGGCTGGGCTGCGCGCTGGCCTTCCATCTCGTCGCCGACCACCACACCGGCAACAAGACGGGGTTCATCCTCTCCATGGGTGCCCTCCATGCCGGTGACAGCCTTCCCTGTCCTGGCCCGCATCCTCACCGACCGGGCATGAGCCGCACCTGGCTCGGCAACGTCGCACTGGCCTCCGCGGCCATCGATGACCTGCTCGCGTGGACTCTGCTCGCCGTCGTGGTGGTGATCTGCGGGGCGGTGACCGGATCCCAATGGCTGCTGCTGCTCTTCATCCTCTAGCTGGTGTTCGTGTTCGCTGTGGTGCGGCCCGCCCTCCGACGCCTGACGGCGGAGCGCCGTGTCCTCGGCTCCTCGCCGTCGGCACTGGTCATCACGCTGGTGGGCTTGCTGCTCCCGATCTTCTCATCGTGGCAGGCTCAAGGTGGACCGTGTCGAGGCGGGCGAGGTGGTGTCCGTGCCGACGGCGTGGGCCGATGCCGGCGGCGAGGATCCCCTCGTCGTCCTCGCCGCGGGCCGAAGCCGTTGCGTACCGAGGACGGGCCTGTCGAATGAACGGCCCTGTCTCCCATTCGGTGGTGTCGGGGAGTGGTGCTGTCCGAGGAAGGCGGTGGCGAAGCAGGGTGAACCCTGCCCGTCCGTGCATCTGTCGCGCGATCCGCTTGGTCTTGGTGTTGACGTCCTTGGCGGTCGCGCCCGTTGCTGTACGGAAGGGTGAGCGCGGCGCTCACGGCGTCGCTGCCTCGCTCCAGGCCCCGACTGAAGGCATGCGGACAGGCAGACAGGCTGCACGGACCTGAACGATCCAGCGCGAGAGCCCGTCGGCGATTCTTTCGCGAGGCGTCAGACGTTCGGCGAAGGACCGGACAGCGACGGCCAGTTGGTCATCTCGGGGCAGGCGGCGGTGAGCCGAGCCAGCAGATCGGACGAACCTGGCAACGCTGCACAGGACGGCGATGGCCCTCCAACGACAGCGGGACATCGCAGTGGAGCCTCGGGCGGGCCAGGCCGGCGCAACCACGACGCCCACTCGCCTCGAGCCTTACGAACGGGGCTCACTTCCAGGTCGAAGCGCAGTCCATCTCGTCGCGAGGGTCACGAGATCGACATCCCGCCGTCGATGCACAACACCTGCCCGGTCATGTAGTCGGCGTCCAGCAGCAGTTCGATGCCGCGGGCCACCTCGTCGGGCGTGCCCATGCGTCCGGAGGCGGTCCGGGCCACGAGCGCGGCGCTGATGTCGGCCGGCACCTCCTCGGTAAGTGTGGAGGCCATGAGCCCGGGCGACAGCGCGTTGACCGTCACTTTGTAACGCCCGCATTCCAGGGCCAGGCTCCTCGTCATCCCCATCACGCCGGCCTTGGCCGCCGAGTAGGCCGTCTGGCCCCGGCTGCCGATGAGACCGGCGGGTGAGACGACGTTGACAACGCGCCCCCAGCGGGCCCGCACCATGTCCGGGAGCACCGCGCGGCAGGTGTGGAAGGTGCCGATCAGATTGACGGCGATGGTCCGTGTCCAGTCGTCGACGGACTGGGTGACCATGAGTCCGTCGCGGCGGATCGCACCCGCGTTGACGAGCACGCTGATGCCGCCGAGTTCGGCGCGCACCTGGTCCACCATGGACTGAGTGGTAGCCCAGTCAGCGACATCGGCCTGCACGACCATACGGGATCCGCTGAGTTCGGCCGCAACTTTACGGGCCCGGTCCTCACCTGTGGTGTAGTGCAAGGCGAGCCGGTAGCCACGGTGGTCGAGAACGCGTGCCACGGCGGCGCCGAGCGCCCCCGAGGCGCCGGTGACGAGGGCGACGCAGTCGGTAGTCATAGCATCTCTCCGATTGTGCGGGGTATGGGAAAGCCGCGCCACGACTCGGTCCGCGAGGCCGAGCCGACATCGAACCGGGGGCACCGCGAACCTCCTGGCACGGCAGAGGAGTTCACCGCGCCAGGAGATTCTGCGTGGTTCCACTACCGGCTGACGGGCAGTTCCTTGTCGGCGTCCGACACGAACCGTTCGACCGTCTCCGCGTCGACCCCGAGCGAGTGAAGCAGCCCGGCGCCGCCGTTCTCCTCCTCCAGCAATCCCAGCAGAACGTGGCCGGTGCCGACACCCTCGTCGTCGAGCCGCAGAGCCGCCCGGAAGGTCAGTTCGAGCGCCTTCTTCGCGCGGGCGTCATACGGAATCATCACCGGATTGGCGTCGCTGCGCGCCGGCAGGGCCGCCACTGCCACCTCTCGCGCCTGGCCGAGGTCGACACCCTGCGCCCGCAGCGCTGCGACCGCGGTGCCCTCAGTGCCGAGCAGGCCGAGGGCGAGGTGCGCGGGCACGATCTCTGCGCTGCCTGCCTGTTTGGCCTCGTTCATGGCGGCGACGATCGCGTTGTGCGCGGGCTTGGTGAGCTTGTCGAAAGCGGGCCTCGGGGCGGCCTGATTGCCGACGAACCGCTTCCGGGCAGCCTGCTTGGTGACGCCCATACTGCGGCCGATGTCGGTCCAGGACGCCCCGGAATGACGGGCCCTGTCGACGAAGTGACCCATGAGGTGGTCGGCGACGTCTCCGATGCGGTCGGCCATTGCCACGGCTTCGGTCAGTTGGTCGAGGACGTCAGTGTTGCTCTTGGTAATCGTTGTGATCAGGTCGTCGAGCCTCACTGGCGGAGTAGTCTGGGTCATGCCGTCAACCTTCGGTTGTCGATCCATCTCGTATCAAGCGGGACTTAACGGTCCGCATCGCACATCCACCCAGGGCCGCCGCGCCCGCTGGCGAGGCGCGCAGACGGCTGGCACATTTACCAGGTGATCGGCATTTCGGCCGGACCGAACGCCTGGATCGAGTGGTATTTGTACGTCAGCTCCGCCTCGGGCACGGCCAGCGCGAGCGCGGGAGCCCGCTCGAACAGTGCCGTGTAGACGATCTTCAGTAGTTCCGGTACCAGGCGATCCGCCGGGCACTTGTGCGGCCCGTGGCCGAACGCCATGTGCCTGGGGGCCTTTTCCCGCTGGAGATTGAGCTGATGGGGATAGGGACACACCGCCGGGTCGCGGTTGACGGGCATCGTCGGCACTGCCATGCCATCACCGGCCTTGACCAGTGTGTCGCCGATCTGCACGTCTTCCAGGGCCAGCCGCATGGGGGTGCCGTCGGTGATCGAGAAGTACCGGAGCATCTCTTCCACCGCGATGGTCAGCCGGTCGGGCTGGGCGAGCAGCGCCGCCCGCTCTTCCGGATGGTTCAGCAGAGTGAGCACGCCCAACGAGATCATCGTGCCCGTCGTGATGTGAGTGCCCTGGGCGTTCGACATCATCAGGGGTGCCAACTTGAACCAGTCGACCTCGCCGTGCTCTTCGCGTTCGTGCAGGATCAGGTGGCTCATCAAGTCGTCGCCGAGGTTGTCTGCCTTCTCTTTCAGAACCTCTTCTGCGTGGCCGTTCATGACTGCGGCCGCTGCCTTCTCCTCTTCCTCGCCCCTGGCGAGCATGAGAGCCCAGACGTTGTCCCGTATCTTCTGCAACTTGGCCGCAGCGACGCCGACGAACATCTCCTGTAGCTGCCAACCGATCGGGTACGACAGCTGCGACACCAGATCAACCGGTTTCACCGGCAGGCTCAGCATCGCGTCGATCTTCTCGTTCACGGCGACCTGCAGGCGTGGGAGGAGTCGGGCCAGCGCTGCCGGGGTGAATTCCCGCAGGACCAATTTCTTCCACGCCGTGTGTTCCGCGCCGTCCAGATTGATCATGAACGGGGCGCAGTACTTCAGTTTGTCCATCCCGGTCGGCGTCAGCCTGGGAAATGCGGCGTTCGTCTTGTCCGAGCTGAACCGCGGGTCGGAGAGTACGAACCGGGCGTACTCGGGCCGCACCACCATCCATGCCAACTTGCCGGTGGGTAGTGTTACTCGGCCAATGCCGCGCTCCCGCAGCGTTTCGTACTCGGCCGGCAGCACGCCGGGCTGCTGTCGCCGAATAGGGAAGGTCGGTAGCTCGGTCATGCTGACACCTCTGCAGCCCAGTGGTAAAAACGGGTGGCCAACGAATGGCCGTTCGGGTCGTACGGCGGAATGATTTGCGTCAGGTCGTCGACAAGCTGGAGGAAGCGGGGATCGCCGTCCGCCCACACCTTGCTGATCGCCTTGCTGGGGTCGGCGTCGGCGAAGTCCTGGATGTGCAGGTAGATCCCACGCCAGAGATAGATCTGGCGGCGCAGCGTACCCATGCTCTGCGGGATATCGGTCGCATCCGATTCCGCGAACAGCCGCGACGTCTCGGGGATGTGCTCCTGCCGCTGGGTGTTCACGATCACCGCGCTGTACGTCTGCTCCAGGTTCTCCAGATGCTCGGCCGGCCACACGTAGAAGCGCTCGGCCGCCGGACGGTCGATCGGGCCGTCCCAGTCCTCCACTGCGGTGTACTCGCCGAAGTAGGCCGCGAGGCGTTCGTTCAGACTCGTGCACCGGGGGTCAGTGGTCGTCATCCGGTAAGCCTCGGCCGCGTCCGCGACGTCCCAGTCCTGCATGTGCACGTAGAGATCGCTGTAGTGGAAGACCTGCCTGCGGCGCAGCTGGGGCAGCTCGGACGCAACCTCGCCGTCGAACTCCTGAAGGATCTTCGTGACGTCCGCGATGTCATCACTGTCGAACGTGCCGACGGTGACGGTGCTCGGCATATGCCTCTCCTTGCAGTTGGCCGTCGAGAATTGTGCCGCGCCACGGACGGACTCTCGCGGGGGTTTGGCTGGGGGCACATCCCGAGGCTGCGCTCTCCCCTTCGACGCCGAATCGACGACGAATAAATGACCGGCCGACGCCGCGGGCGACCCACATGTGGCGACTCGACGGGTTCTCGAATCGAGGTCGAACGAGGACGGACATGGTCGACTTCGATGGTTCAGAACACTACGACGCTTGTGAGGTGTCTGGTTGTGTCGAGTACGCAGCAGAAAATTGATCACAGCGTAGACGTCGACGCCGACTACGAGACGGTGTTCGACCTGGTTGCGGATGTCGCGCGCTGGCCACAGTTCCACTTGTCCGCTGTGCACGCAGAAGTTCTGCACAGCACCGAAAAAGGCGACCTGGTCCAGCACTGGTCGCTGGTCGGTGACTCTGCCGTCCGCACTTGGCGGACCATGCGCCGCACCGACCGACCGGGACACCGCATCACGTTGACGGACATGGACGTCGATGCGCCGGCCACCAAGATCCGCGCCGAATGGGTGTTCACCGAACTGGCACCGAACCGGATCCGGATCGAGCTGAGCAACGTCATCGAGGCGCCGAGTGACGCCGACCTCGGCCCGCTGCTGGACAGGATCGACCAGGAAAGCAAGGAACAGCTCGACACGCTGCGCGACACGGCGGAACGGCATGCCGAACTGGACGACGTCTTCGTGTCCTTCACCGACTCGTTGTTCGTCGCGGGTTCCATCGAGGACGCCTACGACTATCTCTACCGGGCGGACCTGTGGCCCGAACGCATCCCGCACGTGGTGGGGCTCGCCCTGACCGAGGACGTGCCGAACATCCAGTTCTTCGATATGGACACCCAAGGCCCGGACGGCAGTACGCACTCCGTCCGTTCGGTGCGAATCTGCCTGCCGCCCAATCTGATTGTCTACAAGCAGATCTCGTTGCCCCCGATGCTGGACGCGCACACCGGCCACTGGCGGTTCACCGAGACGCGGGAAGGCGTCATCGCCGAGGCCCGGCACACCAGCACGATCAAGCGCTCGGCGCTGTCACTGTTCGGCGGCGCGACGACGATCGATGAGGCGCGCCGGTTTCTGCGGCGTCTCTTGAGTGGTCACAGCATGATCAACCTTCGCCTTGCCAAGACTTACGCGGAGGAGCGCGCCGGCTTCTGAGGGCACGCATCGTCGGGCGAACAGAAAACCGTTGAGTCAGGAGGAGCTATGGCCGAGGTGAAGACCGCCAGGGGCGGGGGAATATGGGCAGCTGCCGATCTGCTGACGCCGATGGCCATTCGCGTGGCGGCGACCCTGCGTTTGGCCGACCACATCGCCGCTGGAACCCGGACGGCCGAAGCGCTGGCCGAAGCCGTGCACGCCGACCGGGATGTACTGGGCCGGCTGATGGACCATTTGGTGGTCGCCGGTGTGTTGTCGAGCACGGGGGCCGCTGCCTACGACCTGACGGCCATGGGGCGCTACCTGTGTGATGGGGAGCCCGAAGGAATGCGAGCGGTGCTCGACATCGAGGGTGCCATCGGGCACGCCGAGCTGAGCCTCGTCCATCTGTTGCACACGGTTCGCACCGGCGAGCCGGCGTTCCCGCAGCAGTACGGCCTGTCGTTCTGGGACGACCTGTCTGCCAACGACGAGCGTGCCGAGTCGTTCGACACGTTGATGGGTGCTCGGCTGAAGGCGCACGCACCAGCCGTGGCCGCGGCATACCCCTGGGGAGAACTGCGTCACATTGTCGATGCTGGTGGTGGCGACGGCAGCATGCTGATCACCATCCTCCAGGCTCATGGCTCTGTGCGGGGGACGGTCGTCGACCTGCCCGGCCCTGTGCGTCGTGCCGGGAAAGCCATTGCCGCGGCCGGCCTCGACCACCGGGCCAGCGCCGTGGTCGGCAGCTTCTTCGACGAGCTTCCGGCCGGAGCGGACGCCTATCTGCTGTCGAGCATCCTGCACAACTGGGACGACGCGTCGGCCGCTCGCATCATGCGGCGCTGCGCTGACGCGGCGTCGACGACGGGACGTGTGCTCGTCGTCGACTACTTCACGGACCAGAGCGTCATGACCGAAGGTGACCTCCGCATGCTCTGTTACTTCGGAGGCAGGCAGCACACCCTCGAGCAGCTGGGCCAACTGGCCGGATCCACCGGCTTCGAGATCACCTCGGTCACGCCAGCCGGTCGTCTCTCCGTCGTCGAACTGCGCGCATCCCACTGAGGGAAAGGCATTGAGGTCGAAGGCCATCCGATGTCGGTGCGGTTACTCGGCGGGTAGCGAACCGTCGTTCTTGGCTTTCGCCAGGTACCGGGCCTCGATTCCATCCAGGATGGTCGTCAGGCCGTTCTCGAACCGTTCGTCACCCTCGCTGATCTCGGACGCCTGGATCATCTTTTTCAGATACGGAAACTCGCCGGTCGCCAGCATGGACATCAAATACGGCTGCATTTGCCGTCGCCAGGTATCCCGATCGACGCCGGACCGCTGAGTGACCGCCCGCTCGGCCAGCTGGGCCTGCACGGTACCGCTGACCCAGGAGTGAATCAGGTCGAGTACGTCCACCGCCTGCTCCATGTCGAGACCACAGCCGGCAAGAAGGGCGAGATCGCGTTCCATGCCGCGCAGGAAGTTGGGGCCCATGACTGGACGGGTGCTGAGCAGCGGAGCAAGCCAGGGGTGCCGCAGGAAGACCCGCCTGCGGCGGCGTGCCAAGGTCGTCAGGTCGGCGCGGACATCGCCGGTCGGCACATGCTGGTCGAAACCGGTCGCCTGGTCGATCATCACCGCGTACAGGTCTTCTTTGGTGGGTAGATATCGGTACAGGGTCATCGTGCCGGTGCCCAGTCTTTTAGCGATGTTCCGCACCGACGCCGCTTCGATACCTTCGGCGTCCGCAATCTCGATCGCCACCTCGGCGATCTGCTCGCGACTGTGCTGCGGAGCCGGACCTCGCGTGGATTTCTCCGCTCGCATCCAGATGATGGGTTCCGGGTTCGACACGACATCCATCGTACGCGCGCGTAGAGCTGCTAGTTGCGTACGTCGTCCGCAGTTGGCGAAAATCGCGTTTCACTGTACTCGGCTGGTGGGTGTCTTGGCTGACGGCTGGACCCCGACTCGGCGAAAGCTTCTCCAGTTGCGCCACGAACCCGGCGCCTTGCTCACACTGCTGATGACTCCGGCAGTGTTCGTCGTGTTGTCAGCAATCCCGGCCCCCGGGACGGGCGCCCCGTGGCCGCTGACCCACCGGTGACCGCGACCCTGCTGTGGGCCGGCGTGCTGCTGGCGGTCTTCGAGCTGCTATCGGCGCGCCAGTTCGCCCGTGCCGGACTGTCGATCGGATCGCACAGGAGAGGACGACGATGGACGGACCATCGATGCTGGACGAAGTCGCACAAGTACCGGACCCGAACGGCCACGGTGTAAGCGCGACGGGACTGCTGTTCCCGGTTTCGGAGGGACAAACATGCGGGTGGTGATCGTCGGGGGCGGCACCGTCGGGCTGTGCACTGCCGTCTTGCTTGCGCGCCAGGGGGTTTCGGTCCAGGTGCTGGAACGCAGGGCGCAGGTTAACGACCACCCGAGGGCGTTCGGCATCACCGACAGGTCAGCGGAGATCCTGCGCGAAGCCGGCATCGAGGTCGAGACGGAAGACCGCGTCAGGGGTTTGATGACGGGGTCGAGTTTGGCCGAACTGACCACCGTCACCTCCAGGTTCGAGCCACCGGAGATCGGTCCGGCCAAGCTGGGAAGCTGCCCGCAGGACCGGGTCGACCGGGCCGCGCTGGCACGGCTGCGGGAACTGGGCGGCAAGGTGGACTTCGACAGCGAGGTGGTCGCCGTAGCCGATGGCAGCGTCACGACAGCGGATGGTAGGACCGTCACGGGGGATTACGTG
This sequence comes from Streptomyces sp. URMC 129, assembly GCF_051386415.1. Taxonomy (NCBI): domain Bacteria; kingdom Bacillati; phylum Actinomycetota; class Actinomycetes; order Kitasatosporales; family Streptomycetaceae; genus Streptomyces; species Streptomyces sp. URMC 129. The sequence continues at coordinate 52,785 of NZ_JBPQTQ010000006.1, read as the reverse complement.
ATCGCCGCCGACGGCGGCCGCAGCAGGACCCGGGATTTGCTGGGCATTGGCGTGACCGGCCCGGGACGAATTGGCACCGATCACATGCTCAACGTGTTGTTCCGCGCCGAACTGCCGACCCCGCCGTTCTCCATGACGTCCCTGCGCAACGATCGGGCGTCCGGAACCCTGATGAAGGTCGACGCGGACCGCTGGGTTTTCCACATACCGAACGGCGATCCGAACGCACCCACCGAGCAGATCCAGCAGACGATCAGGGACGCCACCGGGGTCACCGACATCGAGCCGGAGATCATCAGCCTGTTGCCCTGGACGGCGAGGGCACAGGTGGCCGACAGGTTCAGGCGGGGGAATGTCTTCCTCGTCGGCGACGCGGCACACGTGGTGCCTCCGGTCGGCGGTCAAGGCCTGAACATGGGTATTGCTGACGCCCACAACCTGGCGTGGAAACTGGCCGCAGGTGGTGACGCCCTGCTCGACACCTACGAAGTTGAGCGCCGGGCGGTCGCACTGTTCACCATGGAACAGGTCATGATCCGCACGCATAACCGTGACCTGCACTGGGACCACGATCCGAGCCGGGCCGCCGAGCGCGCGGCCGTCGGCATGGCGGGCATCATGATCCCCGTGATCGGGTACCGATACGCATCGCGCGCGGTGATCGACCCGGAACCGTTGTCGGACATGGAAAATCTCAGGCTGGACGGCGCACCGGGCAGCCGTCTGCCCCATCGATGGCTTCCGGATGGACGGTCCACCATGGACCTTGTGGACGGGTTCACGCTGATCACCGGGACCGCGGCCGACCACTGGCTCAATGCCGCGCGGGAGCTGGGGATCACGGCTCACGCGGTCGAGGGGTGGGCCGAGGCCGCCACCATCAGGGAGGACGGCGCCGTGCTCGTCCGTCCCGACGGCTTCGTCGGCTTCCGTGTGATCTCCGCGCAAGATGCCGCGGAGACCAGCAAAAGGCGGCTGCGGGACGCTCTCGACCAGATCCTGTGCCGCCGTCACCACCGGTAGCAGAGTCGGCGGCTATCGCCGGACAGCGAAAGCGGTCGCCGCGAGTGTCCTGAGTCGCTAACTCGTTTGCAGTAGGCGGTGAGGGATTCCAGAATCTCGTCCGCGGTCTTGTCCACACGAAGGGCTTGGGATCCTTGTTCCATTCGTTGATCCAGCCGCGGATGTCGCGCTCGAGCTCGACGACGCTGCGGTGGGCGGAGCGGCGCAGCTTGCGGGTTGTCAGTTCGGCGAACCAGCGCTCGATGAGGCTGAGCCAGGAGGCCGAAGTGGGTGTGAAGTGCAGGTGGAAACGCAGGAACTCGGTATGCCGGTGCCGGCGGTAGTGCTGGGCGATGACCGAACCGGATGCGATGTCCAAAGGCGGCGAACAGGCTGGTGGTGCCGTGGCGGACGTAGTCGTGCGCCATACGCGCCGGCGTGGTGGGCGCCAGCGGCAGCACGGGTTGCGTGCGGTCCAGGGCCTGTATCTGCGACTTCTCATCGACCGCCAGGACCAGGGCGTTCTCGGGTGGGGAGAGGTAGACGCCCACCACGTCGCGCACCTTGCTCACGAACTGCGGGTCGGTGGACAGCTTCCAGGTCTGCACGATGTGGGGCTTCAGACCAGTGCGTGTCGCCCTTCGGGGGGCCTGGTCGAGGGTCGTGGCGCTCACCGCCTCGACCTGCTCGTCGGTGATCTTCCGTGGCGCTCCCGGGCGCGGCTGGTCCATCAGCCCTTCCAGCCGGTCCGTGAGGAACCGGGACCGCCACTTGCGCACCGTCTCCCGCGAGACGCCCAGCATGTCCGCGACGTGCGAGTTGGTCCCGCCCTCCGCACACGCCAGCACGATCTTCGAGCGCAACACCAGTGACTGGGCCGCCGTCCGTTGCCGCGACCAGCCCCGCAGCACCCGGTATTCCTGGTCGGACAGTTCCAGCGGCAACGGCTTCGGGCTGGTCGTTGAGCTGTGCGTGGTGGGGAACGTAGCGCGGGCGGTGATCGTCGGGACTCGGCGGATCACGGGGCTGTCCACGGAAGTGATCGCTGAACTCATCGTCGAGGTGGGCCCGTTGTGGGAGGAACGTCACCGGTCCAGGCTTGCCGCGCGGCCCCGGCGGCGGGCTGTCGGCGCCGGAGCGAAGCACCGGCTGGTCTTCGTTGACCGGCTGCTGGCCACCCTGGTCCACCTGCGGCACGGCACCACCCATGACCTACTGGCCTGCTGGTTCGCCGTGGACCGCTCCACCATCACGCGGGCGATCGGTGAGGTGCGGCCCTTGCCGGCGATGCGCGGCTGCACTGTCGCCCCTTGCCTGCGGCTGCTCTCTGGCCGATGTCGTCGCGCACCTCGGGGCCGGTGGCCAGGCCGCGATCCTGGACGCCACCGAGGTCCGGGTCCGCAGGCCGGCGGTCGGGCGCCCGGAGCGGGACCGGTTCACCTCCGGCAAGAGCAAGCAGAATGCGGTCAAGGCGATGGTCGTCACCGACTCCGCCGGGCGGCGGTTGTTCTGCGGTCATGCCCGGCCCGACAGTTCTGTCCCGACATCACGCAGGCCCGTCAGTCCGGTCTGGCCGACCTTCTCCTCAGCGGCCCCCCGTCGAGATCCTCGGCGACGCTGGCAGCGCAGCGCCATGCGCACTCCTCGCGGCGCATCCGAGTCGAGCACGGCATCGCCCACCTGAAGAACTGGCGCTCTCTGGCCCGCCATCACGGCCGACATGAACACCTCGCCGACACCATCCAAGCCGTCGCCGCCCTGCTCTCCCACCAACAAACCGCAGCCCAGCCAACGGGCCGCGCCGCGTGATCACATCAGCCCCCGACCAGCCGGACGACGCGCCACAGCCAACCATGCACGAGTTCGTTAGCCCCTCGGTCGAACCGGACACGAATTCGCCTCGAACCGGTGCCGCGAAGATCGGCGCAGCGTCTTTTGCCCTATACCCGCGGTCAGAACGCACGTCGTCGTAGCGGCGGGTGTCGAGATGCTTACCAAAGCAGAGGAGGCGAACGGTGGACTTCGGCGACGATCCCTATCCCAAGTACGCATGGCTGCGTGCGGAGGAGCCGGTTCGGCATGTCCTGGAGGGCGAAGGCCTTTACGGAGTGCTGGTGACCCGGTACGAGGACGTGCGGATGTTGCTGTCCGATCCCAGGATGAGCAAGGACCCACGCACCGCACCGGCCGACTGGCGGGAAGCGGGCAAGGGACGGCCGCTGGAGGATCGGACCGGACTCGGGACGCACCTTCTGACCACTGACGGGCCCGAACACGCACGGCTGCGTCGGCTGGTCTCGACCGCCTTCACCGCCCGCCGGATCGAGGGCCTCCGTGGCCAGGTACAGCACATCACGGACGGGCTTCTGGACGAGATCGTACCGAGGGGCCGTGTCGACCTGGTCACCGAGTTCGCGTTCCCGTTGGCGATCACGGTGATCTGCGAGCTGCTGGGAGTGACGACGGCGGACCAGGAGGTGTTTCGCCGCTGGACAAAGGATTTCCGGCGGTGGACGAACAAGACTGCTGCCGACCCCACCGGGGAAGAGGACGCGCGGCCGGTCGGACTCCGCGACCTCCTCGGCTATTTGACCGAGCTGGTCGCGAGGCGCCGACGCGAGCCGGCCGACGGTCTGGTCGACGCCCTGATCGCGGCCCGGGATGCCGACGACAGGCTGAATGAAACAGAACTGCTGTCCATGCTGTCCCTGTTGTTGGTCGGGGGCTTCGAGACGACAGTGAATCTCATCGGGAACGGCATCCTCACTCTGCTACGCCACCCCGACCAACTTGCGCTGCTGCGGGAGCGACCGGATCTGCTGGATTCGGCTCTGGAGGAGATGATCCGGTACGACGGATCCTTCGAGACGGCGACGTGGCGTTTCCCGCTGGAACCCATCGAGATTGCCGGTACCCGCATCGAGAAGGGGTATCCGGTGCTCCTGTCGCTGGCGTCGGCCAACCGGGATCCGGCGAGGTTCATGGCACCGGACCAATTCGATGTCACCCGCGCCGAGAACGGACACGTGGGGTTCGGACGTGGTGCGCACTTCTGCCTCGGTGCTCCCCTGGCCAGGCTGGAGACCCGGATCGCGTTCGAAGCGCTGCTGCGCAGGTTGCCCGGTCTCGCCCTGGCCGTACCGATTGAGCAGTTGCGATGGATGCGCAGCCTCACGATCCGCGGCTTGGAAGCGCTGCCGGTCACGTTCGATGCGTGCCCTCGACATCAATGAAGGAAATCACATGCCAAACGCTGTGTTCATGGCGCCAACGGGTGAGAACACGATGAAACGCCGGGTGGTCATCACCGGCATCGGCGTGCGCGCCCCGGGCAGCAGGAACGCCAAGGAGTTCTGGGAGCTGATCTCGTCCGGCACCTCGGCCATCCGCACCATCACGCTGTTCGACCCATCGGGGTTCCGCTCCCGGATCGCGGGCGAGTGCGACTTCGACCCGGTGGCGGAGGGCCTCTCCGCGCAGGAGATCCGGCGGTTGGACCGGGGTGCGCAACTCGCCGTCGCGGCGACCAGAGAAGCGATCGCGGACGCCAACCTCGACGTGGACAAGATCGACCCACATCGCACCGGGACCAGCGTCGGCAGCGCCATCGGTGGCACGATGAGCGTGGCCCAGGAGTACGGGGTTCTTTCCGACAACGGCAGCAAGTGGCTCCTCGACCACGAGTACGCGGTGCCGCACATGTACAACTACCTCATCCCGACGTCCTTGGCTGCCGAGGTGGCCTGGGAGGTCGGTGCGGAAGGTCCCGTGGCACTGGTGTCCACAGGGTGCACCGCGGGCATCGAATCGGTGTCCCATGCGGCACAGCTCATTCGCGAAGGCTCCGCCGACGTCATGCTGGCTGGCGCCTCGGACGCGCCCATATCACCGATCTGCGTCGCGTCCTTCGACGCGGTCAAGGCGACGACGCCTCGCAACGACCAGCCGGCCGGCGCGTCCCGCCCGTTCGACCGCACCCGGAACGGGTTCGTGCTTGCCGAAGGCAGTGCGATGCTGGTGCTGGAGGAACTGAACCACGCCAGGAAGCGTGGCGCGTACGTCTATGCGGAGATCGGCGGGTGGGACGTGCGCGCGAACGCGTTCCACATGACCGGGCTCCGGGCCGAGGGTCCCGAATTGGCGAAGGCCATCGCGGTGGCGCTACGGATGGCCGAGCGCATACCCGAGCAGGTGGACTACGTGAACGCGCATGGCTCGGGCACTGACCAGAACGACCGGCACGAGACCGACGCGTTCAAGCGGAGTCTCGGCGAGCACGCGTACCGGACGCCGGTGAGTTCGATCAAGTCCATGATCGGCCACTCGTTGGGCTCGGTCGGCTCGGTTGAGATCGCTGCGTGCGCGCTGGCCATCGAATCGGGGGTGATTCCGCCGACGGCCAACCTGCATGAACCCGACCCAGAGCTGGACCTCGACTACGTGCCGCTGACAGCGCGGCCCGCGGATCTGCGCACGGTGCTCAAAGTCGGCAGCGGGTTCGGTGGTTTCCAGAGCGCCATAGTGCTGACCAAAGGGGAACACTGATGGGCACTGCAGTCGCAGGCCATGATCACCGTACGGCGTCGAAACTGCGCCGGGCGGTGATCACCGGCATCGGCGTGGTCGCGCCGAACGGGTTCGACGCCGACGAGTATTGGGACGCCGTCCTGCACGGGCGAGGTGGCATCGACCGGATCACCCGGTTCGATCCGGAACAGTACCCGGTCAAGCTGGCGGGTGAGGTGCCCGACTACGACGTCCGCAGGCACATCTCCGGCCGGCTCGTGCCGCAGACCGATCAGGCCACCCGGCTGGCGCTGATCGCGATGGACGCCGCGGTCAGCGACTCCGAACTCGAACTGGCCGCCATACCAAGCGACCAGGTTGGTGTCGTCACCGGCATGTCTGTCGGCGGGCTCGAGTACAGCCAGCGCGAGTTGGAGAAACTCTGGCGCTTCGGCAGCGATCATGTGAGTGCATACCTGTCGTTCTCCTGGTTCTACGCGGTCAACACGGGGCAGATCTCGATCCGGCACGGGGTGTGCGGTCCCGGCGGGGTCCTGACCGGACAGACGAGCGGGCTGGACGCGATCGCGCACGCCCGCAGGTTCGTGTCCGAGGGTCTGCCGGTGGTGATGTGCGGTGCTGTGGACAGCGCGATGTGCCCGCTCGGATGGGTGATCGAGTTGGCCGCCGGTCGGATGAGCACCGTGGCCGACCGGACGCGGGCTTACCTGCCGTTCGATACCGCCGCGTCCGGCTACCTGCTCGGTGAGGGCGGCGCGATGCTCACTGTCGAGGACGCCGAACACGCACGCGATCGAGGGGTTCGGCCGTACGCCGAGATCGCCGGGTACGCCACGACCTTCGACCCGCGGCCCGGTTCGACACGGGAGCCCGGGTTGCGCCGAGCGATTGAGTCCGCTCTTTCGGATGCCGGCGTGACGCCGGGCGAAGTGGACGTGGTGTTCGCGGACGCGGCCGGCATCGCCGAGCTCGACCGCGCCGAAGCCGCTGCCATCACCCACGTGTTCGGCCCGCGGGCAGTTCCGGTGACCGCGCCCAAAACGATGACCGGCCGGCTTTATGCCGGTGGCCCAGCGCTCGACGTGGCCACCGTGTCCTTGAGCATGCGGCACGGCGTCATCCCGCCCACCATCAACGTGACCGACCCGGTCCGGTCCGATCAGCTTGACCTGGTACGCGGTGAGCCGAGGGAAACAACCGTGTCCACCGCGTTGATGCTGGCTCGCGGTCAAGGCGTCAACTCCGCGATGGTGTTGACGGCGATCTAACGGGCGGCGATCCGCCGGGCTGCTCGTGCGGGGGTCGGCGCGTGCTCTGGAGCGCAAGACGACGGCGCTGTACGCCTTGCCCGCGAACGTGGGGTGTTCGGCGATATCGGCGACCCACGGCTGGTCGCGGTCATATCGGGTGAAGTCGCGGTTGACCAGGTCGGTGACCGACGATGTTTCCGGCCTGGACCGACGGGCGCGGCTCCCGGACAGGCGGCCCGCTGCATCAGCAGTTCCACCGCGCCGTGACGGCCGTGGACGCCTGACCCGAGGGCGAGTTCGGCGTGCATGCGACGGAAGCCGTGGGTGCCGGCGGGCGACCGCTCTCGCCAGACGTGATAGCCGGACTCCGTGACATGCAGCACCTGGCTGGCTCGACTTCCAGTTCAGCGATCCGGTTGCGGGCCGCGGCGAGTTCGGCCTGTCCGTGGGTGCGGACACCGGGCATCCGCCCGGTGTCGGTCAGGTGCAGGCGGCGCATGACATGGATGGTCTGCTCGCTGATGCCCAGGAACTCGGCCACCTCGGCGACCTTCCGGGCGACCCCTTCTCACCGCCAGGTGCCCGTACCGCGTGGGCGGTACGGGCACCTGGCGGTGCGCTCATGGCGTGCCGATGATCTCCAAGACGCCGACCGTCCAGGTGAATCCGGCGCCGACGCCGGCCAGTACGCACGTTTGACCGGGCTCCAGGGCGCCTTCGGAGACGAGGTGGGCCAGCCCGCCGAACTGGTCGCCTGCGCCGAGGTGCCCGACCTGCCTGCCCCACGACCAGGTGGATCGCTGTGGGTCGATGCCGAACGGGTCGAAGAACTGGGCTCGCATCCGGGTACGGCCCAGATTCGGCAACACGTACCAGTCGATGTCGCTGAGTTTCACGTCCGCTTGGGCGCAAGCCCGGTCGAACGCCTCCCGTTGCCCGGCTTCGATGCGGCGGAGCAAGGTCTCCAGGCCCAGGTCGCGCAGGAAGTCGGCGTTCAGGTTCAAGTCGATCGGCGATCCCTCGGCCAGCGGTGCTTCGCTGAACCTGTCACCCCGGCTACCGCGCTCCAATTCCGGGGCGGACACCGTGGCAAGACCGCGGACCCTGGCGAATCCGGTGCGGGTGGACAACACCACGGCGGTGGCGCCGTCGCCGAAGGGGGAACTGGGGTCGCTACGCCACCGATCGAAGCCGGGCAGGCAGAACCTGTCGGCCGTGGTGACCAACGCGGTCGGCCGGTCATGTGCGATCAAGTAGCCTGACGCGAGTTCCAAAGCCACCATGCCGCCGTTGGACATCTGGCGGACCTCGATGGCCGGACACGCGCCGGCGCCGGAGAACCGTTGGATGTACGACGCCGACGGCCAGATGTCGTGACCTTGGTGATACGCGCAGGCATGCAGCAGCAGGTGGAGGTCCTCCGGTTTGGTCTTGGCGCGTTCGAGCGCGGAGCATGCGGCCAGCACCGCCATTTCTGGCGCCGACTTCTCCGCCGAGACACAGACCGACTCGATCCCGGTGTTCCAGACTCGCGCCCGGTCTGCGAGGCCGGCTCGTTCCGCCTCGTCGAGTGTCATGCGCTCGGGCAGCCATGAACTCGCGCCGGCGACGTAGAGTTCGCGGTTCATCGGCTTCTCCCATGGGTTGACTCAGGGGCTCGCATCTGGCCAGCGTCGCCATGTCTGATGGAGGCCCGTTCGAGGCTTGGGCCAGGCATTGTCGCCGTCGATCGGGGCTCGAACGAATGTTTAGCGGCCCCGGCGATGTTGGGTTTCAGGACGAGCGGAAAGGGCGTGCCAACCAATGGCAACTTTTACTCTGGCGGACCTGGTGGATTATGTCCGGCGTGCGGCGGGCGAGGACGATGAGTTCGACCTCGACGGTGATATCGGCGAGACCACGTTCGTCAATCTCGGCTACGACTCGATCGCGATGGTGGAGGTAGTGGTCCTGGTCGAGCGGGAACTCGGGATCAAGCTGCCGGGGGAGGGAACGGGCAAGGACTCGACACCGAAGGAGTTCGTCGAATTGGTCAACGAGTTGTTGCCCGCGTCGATCCAACCGTAGGTCCGACCCAGGTTCGGTAGTCGAGTAATGCGGGAAATTCGGCGCGCGCGAACGACAGGAGACGCCCATGTACAACACAGGCCACAAGCAACGCTTCGACAATGAAGCGCCGGCGGCGGCCGAGCAACTGAGCCTGCTCGCCCAGATCCTCAACCGGGAGACGTTCAGCACCCTGGGCGAGCAGGTGGGTGTCGGTCACGGCTGGCGCTGCTGGGACGTGGGTACCGGGGACGGCTCGGTCGCTCGCTGGCTGGCCGCCCGGGGAGGAGTGACCGGGCAGGTGGTGGCCAGTGACCTCAAGCCGCATCACGTGCCCGACCACCCACGGATCGAGGCGATCCGCCATGACCTCACCAGTGACCCATGGCCGGAGCCGAAGTTCGACCTGATTCACGCCCGGTTGTTGTTGATGCACCTGGTCGACAGGGACGCCATCGCGGTGAAGCTGGCCGCACACCTGCGTCCGGGTGGCTCGCTGGTGATCGCAGACTGGTCCTGTGCCTGCACTTCCGAGAGCTTGATCAAGTCGCCGGTGGACGAGTACACGGCGCGCATCTTCGCGGAGTACCATCGCGGCGTACACAAGCTGGGCGAGCAGACGGGTATGGATCTGGCCTGGGCGTCGCGTATCCCGGACGTGCTGTCCGCCGCCGGCTATCGGGACATCACCATGCGGGACTATCAGGCACCGGGGCAGGGCGGAGCGCCAACCGCGACGCTCGCTCGGCTGCATACCTTCATGCTGGAGCCGTTCCTCTTGAATCAAACCAACCTGACCGAGACAGACCTCGCTGCCATCCGGGAGACGCTTCTCGATCCGGAATTCGAGATGGACACCAACCACCTGTACACGACCGTCGTTCGGATACCGAGGTGAGTTGACCGGAAAGCGGACTTCATGCCGCGCTGGTGACAAGCGGGACAGGCCGTGTTCACCGGGGATGCGCATGCCGTGGCCTGCGCCTTTGTGGGAGCGATAGGTCCTCGTCTGCGAACTCCCGGACTCGGCCGTCCGCTCCAGCAGGTCTTCGATCTCGCGGCATCAGGCCGACACTGGTGATTTTGGTCGGAACTTTACTTTCCTTTGGTGAGGGCCTGGAATTGGCATCGGGGTCGCCCGAATTACCCGAATAGGGTCGCCTGAGGAGCCAGGCGTGATGCGTGCTCGGATCTTGGACAGGGGGTCGGATGGACGTCGAAGGGCGCGACCGTCCATGATCACGTTGATTCCACTCGACATGATCATGAAGGCCGCGCCCGTATGTCATCCTGCCCGACACTGCCCGGCACAGGCCAACTCGTCGACCAACTTGGCTTCAGACTAATGAGTTGTACACCGGAACGCCTGCCGTCGCTGCTGGACGCGGTCCGCACCGTGCTCGACCCGCGCACCTCTCACCTGGCCACGCACGCCTGGCCGAGGCTGGTCGGCCTGGTCGTCCGGCGCCATGCTGTACCCGCACACTCGCCCGGGTGGGCCCCGACTCGCTCGACGCCGCCGCCGGCGCCCTCGTGCAGGCCCACACGGCCGACCCGCTCGCCGGCATCACCGGCACTGCGCCGGTGCTGAGCTGGTGGTGGACGGCAAGACGCCGCGGCGCCCGCGACAGTGAGGGCCCGCAGTTGCACCTGCTCGGCGTCTAGCAGGTCGACCCCGGGGTGATGCTCGCCCAGCGGAAGATGCGCCACGAGGCGCACGAGACTCTCCACTTCACCGCCGCCCTGGACCTGATCGCCGACATCACCGGCGCGATCACCGCGGACGCTCTGCACACCGTGGCCGACCACACCCCCTACCTGCACTCCCGCGGCGCCTTCGGCCTCTTCCCCGTCAAGCAGAACCGTGCCGCCCTGTTCACCCAACTGGACGCGCTCGACTGGGACGGGACCACAACCCGCAGGTCACCACAGTCCGCACCGAGGAGATCAACTCAGGCTGCCACGAGATCCGTATCGTGCGCGTCCAGCCCCTGGCCCCGGGGCAGGTGAGCTTCCCCCACGCCACCCCAGGCCCTGGCGGATGCCGAACTCGGCGTCACCACCGCCCCGTCGCCATCGCCGATCCGGCCGCCCTCGCCCGCTGCGTCCGTGGCCAATGGGCCATCGAGGCCCGGCATTTGGTTCGAGACATGACCTACGGCGAGGACGCCTGCCGGGCCTGCACCGGCAGCCTGCCCCGGGCCCTGGCCACCTTCCGCAGCCAAGCGATGAGCCTCACCACCTCGCCGGATGGACCAACGACGCCGCCGCCCGTGATCACTACCGCAACCACCCGGCCGACGCCCTGACTCGGTCTCACAGTATGAGCACACATCACACCTGCCTGATGAACCAGGGGATGGGGTGATTTGCGTGTTTGCTCGCGCCTCTGGGTTGCTGTATACTTAGCAAAGCAGTAGCTTGATCCATTTCGCGTACAGTGCAGAATCCTGGCGACAATACCGCAGGTGAGTGTTCAGCGGGGTTTCTTGGGGGTGGGGGCAAAGTGGAAGGTTCTGCAGTTCGGGAATTACCAGAAATACTTCGGCTGGCGGATATCGTCCGCAAGGACGGGTTCCGTGAGCGTCGCCGGAGCGTGCGCGACTTCCGGCACGACACCACCGGCGGTACTGCGGGAGGTTGCCCAGCCTCTGTGATAGCGAATGGCAACGAGTTCGCGTCTGGTCCGGCGCTGATCCGACTGCTCAACAGAGAGTCACCCGTGGACGGTTCTGCGAGTATTGCACCGTTGTAGGAATCGTCGTCCACCGTGGAACGGATGACGTCAAAGGGCCACAACGGTCAGCTGCGCATAGTACTGATCGACGACCACACGCTGTTGCGCGAAGTGATGCGCGAGGCGCTTGAAGTGGAACCGGACATGACTGTGGTCGGCGACGCCGCCAGCGGTGCATCCGGCATTGAGCCTTGCCAGTCCGAACAACCCGATGTCGTGCTGCTCGACTCGGATATTCGCGGCGAGTCGGTCACAGCGACAGTGCAAGCCATCCGCGTTGTATCGCCGCGGGCCAGAATCCTGATCGTCAGCATGGTCGAAGATCCGGTGCTGTTACGCCAATTGCTCGACTGCGGCGTCCGCGGCTACCTGATCAAGTCGGTGAGCAGGACCGACGTGGTGTCCAGCATCCGTGCGGTATGCGCCGACGACAGCCGCATCGTGCTGCACGTGTCCGCCGAGGCGTTGACCCGTATCACCTCGGCCGCGGACTCTCCGGACACGCTCACCAAACGCGAGCTGGAAATTCTGACGTTGGTGAGCATGGCGATGAGCAATCGGCAGATCTCCCGGCGACTGGCTATCGCCGAGGGCACGGTGAAACGCCATCTGGGCACCATCTTTAGCAAGCTGGGCGCCCGCACAAGGCTGGACGCGGTCAGCAAGGCCACCGCCAGCGGCCTCATTCGCCCCGTAGGTAAGACCTCCCTGGGTCCCTGCCGGCCAGCGAGCCTTCGGCCACATCGGACAGACCGTTCTGCCCGCTAGACACCGACACATGACGAAACCACAAAGGGACTCATAACCATGGCAAGCTTAGTAGGCAAGACGGCGCTCGTGACCGGCGGCCGGACCGGCATCGGCTTCGGCATCGCCAGTGTGCTGGTCGAGCGGGGCGCGAAGGTGGTGATCACCGCGCGCAGCGAGGACAAGCTGCGCGAGGCGGCCGCCGAACTCGGCGAAGATCGGGTCCTCGCCGTCGCCGGTGACGCCACTGACCCCGAGCATCAGCAGGCCGCGGTGGCGGCAGCGGTAGACCGGTTCGGGTCGCTCGATCTGCTGGTGAACAACGTCGGCGGTGCGGTGAGGGCGGGGCGCCGTTTGGTCGAGACCGACTTGGCGGCGTACCGGCGCACCATTGAGCTCAACCTGGTGTCCGCGCTGACCTGGGTCCAGGCGGCCTGGCGCGGCTGGCTTGGCGAGCATGGCGGCGCCATCGTCAACATCTCCTCGATCGGCAGTAAGCTCGCTGTTCCCGACGGCAGCGCTTATGGGACAGCCAAGGCTGCGCTCAACCATTTCACCCGGCAACTGGCTATGGAGCTCGCGCCCGCGGTCCGGGTGAACGGTGTTGCGTCCGGTACCGTGCTCACCGATTTCACCAAGGCGAACATCGAGGGCAGAGAAGACAAGGTGATCGGCTCCATTCCGCTGAAGCGGCTCGGTGAACCCGCTGATGTCGGTGCCGCCGTCGCGTTCCTGCTCTCGGATGAAGCGTCCTGGATCACCGGGCACACCCTCGTCGTGGACGGCGGCCGGCTACTTCACAGCCGATAGCGTCCGGGCGGCCGAACCCTACCTACGGATTCGGCCGCCTCGCCCCAACTGTTGGCTGCGAAACTGCTTCAGCTCCCTGTGCCCGGAGCGAGCCAATCCGACCAGCAATCGCGCCCGGCAAGGACCTCCTGGTGCAACTCTTGCAGCACTTCGGACGGTTCGAGCCCGAGTTCGGTCGACAGCGTCTTGCGCAGCTTCTGATAGGTGAGCAGCGATTCGTGCCGTCGGCCGATGCTGGCCAGCGCCTTGATGAGTTGCGCGTGGTACCACTCGTTGAACGGGTTGGTCAGCAGCATGGCCTTCAGCTCTCCGACGAGCTCCCGGTGTCTGCCGAGCATCGCGTCGGCCTGTATCCGCAGTTCCAAGGTGTGTGCACGCTGCTCCTGGAGATGGACGACGTGTGCTTCGATGGCCGGGCCGGCCGTCACATCGGCGAGCGCCGGTCCCGACCAGAGGGCGAGTGCCTGACGGAGCAGTCGCGCCGCCGCAGCCGGATCACCGGCGGCGAGCGCGGTGCGCCCCTGTCTGGCGAGCTGGTGAAACGCTTCCAGGTCGAGCTGGTTCGGGTTCACCCGGAGTATGTAGCCGGTGCCACAGGTAGCGATCATCTGCTCCACAGTGTCGGTGGGCACCCACGGTTCGAACTGACGCCGCAACTGGTAGATGTAGGTCTGCGCCGTGGGGACGGCGCTCTTCGGCGGGTTGTCCCCCCACAGTTCGTCGATGATCGCGTCGAGCGTCACGATGCTGTTGGTGCACAGGAGAAGCTGCCCCAGCACCCGCCGCACCATCGGCGCGGTCGGCGTGCAGTCACCGAAATCGTTGGTGACGCTGAGACGGCCGAGTACCTGGAATCGCAACACGAGTGAATCCCTCCCCCTCATGATCGTTGGACCGGGCCCTCGATCGAGACTCTGCCGGTCCCCTTGCCCGGCTTGCAATGCTGCGGGGCGAAGGTCCAACGCCGGTGATTATGTCGGCGCGCCGCAACTACAACCTTCGTCTCATAGCCCGTGGCCGAAGTTTGCGTCCGGCGGTGCCGGCCCGTTCCTTCTGAGAGCAGAGTGAGGACCCGCTCCATGTCGAAGAACTCCGTGATATCGAGTGATGACGGCGACGTCGCGGTGGTCAGTCTGTCGTGCCGCCTTCCGAGCGCGAACTCGCCCGAGGAGTACTGGGACCTGCTCTCGGCCGGTCAGGAGGCCGTCGGCGCGGTCCCTGCCGACCGTGCCGCGAGCGTCGGCCCGCACGTTGGCCGGGCCGGGCTGATCGACGGGGTCGCGGACTTCGACGCGGGCTTCTTCGGGGTGTCGCCACGCGAGGCCGCGGCGATGGATCCGCGACAGCGACTGGTGCTGGAACTGGCGTGGGAAGCCCTCGAACGCGCGGGGATCGAGCCGTCAGCGGTACGTGGCGAGAGGGTCGGAGTCTTCGTCGGCGCGATGGGGGACGACTACGCCACGCTGGTACACGACCAAGGTGAGGGAGCGGTCGACAGTTTCACCCTGTCCGCGCTCCAGCGCGGCATCCTCGCGAATCGGATCTCGTTTTTTCTGGGGCTGACCGGCCCGAGTGTGGTGGTGGACTCGGCGCAGTCCTCCGCTCTGGTCGCGTTGTACCAGGCGTACGAGAGCGTACGTCGCGGTGAGTCGGCGTGGGCGTTGGCGGGTGGGGTGAACCTGATCCTTTCGCCGGAGTCAACGGCGACCGCGAACGAGTTCGGTGCCTTGTCGCCGGACGGCCGGTGCTACACGTTCGACGCACGCGCCAACGGGTACGTGCGCGGCGAGGGCGCCGGCATGGCGGTCCTCATGCGGCTGGCGGACGCCAGAGCCCATGGCCACGACGTGGTGTGTGTGATCCGCGGCGGCGCCGTGAACAACGACGGCGGAGGCGAGCAGCTGACCCGGCCGAGCCAGTCGGGGCAGGAGCAGGTACTGCGGCTGGCCCTGTCCGACGCCGGGTTGGATTCCGGCGAGGTGAGCTATGTGGAGCTGCACGGCACCGGCACACCGGTGGGAGACCGGGTGGAGTCGGCGGCACTGGGCGCGGTCTTCGCCGACCGGGACCGGCCGCTCCTGGTGGGGTCGGTGAAGACCAACCTGGGGCATTTGGAGGGGGCGGCGGGGGTCGCCGGTTTCATCAAGGCGGCGCTGGCGGTCCATCGTGGTCAGGTGCCCGCGAGTGTGAACTTCGCCGCTCCGCCGGAGGACATTCCCCTGACCGAGCTGGGCATCGAGGTCGTCACCGAGCTGCGCGAGTGGCCGGGCGACGGGCCGCGGGTGGCCGGCGTGTCGTCGTTCGGGATGGGCGGGACGAACTGCCACCTGGTGCTTGCGCAGGCCCCGGATCCGCGGCCGGTCGAGGAAAGCCGTCCCGAGCACACGGGCATGATCCCCTGGCAGGTGTCCGGCGGCACCGCGGCGGCACTGCGTGCCCAGGCCGACCGGCTGGCCGGTCATGTCGCCGCAGGGGACCACCCGGGTGCGCTCGACATCGGATTCTCGCTGGCAACCACCCGCACCACGTTCGCGCACCGCGCCGTCGTGATCGGCGCCGATACGGCCGAGTTGCTCGATGGCCTGACTGCGCTCGCGGCGAACCGGCCCGCGTCGAACGTCGTCTCCGGTGTGGCCACCGAGGGCGGTACGGCGTTCATGTTCACCGGGCAGGGCGCGCAGCGAACGGGAATGGGCCGGGAGCTGTACGCCGAGTTCCCGGTGTTCGCCAAGGCCTTCGATGCGGTGCTCGCGGAACTGGATCCGTTGCTGGGCGGCGGGTTGCGGGAGATCACGTGGGCCGATCCGGACCGGCTCGGCCAGACCCGGTACACGCAGGCGTCGTTGTTCGCACTGGAGACGGCGTTGTTCAGGCTGGTGGAGTCGTTGGGAGCGCGTCCGGACTACCTGATCGGTCATTCGATCGGTGAGGTCACCGCGGCGCATGTCGCAGGGGTCTTGTCTCTGCCGGACGCCTGCACGCTCGTCGCGGCCCGCGGGCGGCTGATGCAGGCGGCGCCATCCGGTGGGGCGATGGTAGCGATCAACGCGGACGAGGGCGACGTGCGGGCGCTGCTACCCGATTCCGGGGTGAGCATCGCGGCCGTCAACGGCCCCCGTTCGATCGTGATCTCCGGCGAGGCCGACGAGGTGCTCGCGCTGGCGGAATCCTTCCGCGCCAGGGGCGTGAAGACCAAGCGCCTGAACGTCAGCCATGCCTTCCATTCCCACCAACTCGCCCCAATCCTCGACGAGTTCGCGGACGCCATCGGCGGTCTGGCCTTTCACACCCCTCGGATTCCGATCGTCTCGAACCTCACCGGGCAGCTTGCCGACCCGGGCGAGCTGACCGACCCTGGCTATTGGAGAGCCCACATCCGCGGTGCCGTCCGCTTCGCCGACGGCATCCGCACCCTGCGCG
This sequence comes from Streptomyces sp. URMC 129, assembly GCF_051386415.1. Lineage (NCBI taxonomy): Bacteria > Bacillati > Actinomycetota > Actinomycetes > Kitasatosporales > Streptomycetaceae > Streptomyces > Streptomyces sp. URMC 129. The sequence goes on along the minus strand of NZ_JBPQTQ010000006.1, from coordinate 36,246 downwards.
ACGCGGGCGTTTCCCGATACCTCGAACTCGGTCCCGACCCCGTACTCGCCGGCATGGCCCGGGAAACCCTCGCCGAGCACACCTCGGCGGCGGTGTCCACGCTGCGGACCGGGCAGGCCGAGATCCGTACGCTGCTGAGGGCGCTCGGAATCATGCACGTCACGGGGGCGGTCGTGGACTGGACGCCGTTGCTGAACGGCGGCCGAAGGGCCGCGTTGCCGACGTATGCCTTTCAGCGCCGCCGGCACTGGATCGGTGAAGCGCCCGAAGCCGGACGCACTGCGGAGTCGGCACACGCCCGCGATCGCGATGGCGTGCTCGACTTGGTGCGCAGGCATCTCACAGTTGTCCTGGGGTACGACGCGGTCGACATCACGACGTCGTTCAAGGACCTCGGGCTGACCTCATTGACCGCGGTCGAGCTGACCGACGGGCTTTCCCGTGAACTGGGGCTGGTCCTGTCCGGATCGCTGGTGTTCGACCATCCCACCCCTGACCGGTTCGCGGCGTATCTGCATGCGGAGCTCACCGGACATGTCGATGCGGGTGACGCGGTGAGCATCCGGGCACCTGGCGACAGCGTCGCCGACGATCCGATTGCCATCGTCGGGATGGGCTGCCGGTTTCCCGGTGGCGCATCGTCGCCGGACGATTTGTGGGAGCTTGTGCGGTCGGGTCGGGACGCTGTTTCCGGGCTGCCGCGCGATCGCGGCTGGGATCTGGACAACCTGTTCGACCCGGACCCGTCGACCTCTGGGCGGACCTACGTTCGGCATGGCGGTTTCCTCGACGACATCGCCGGTTTCGACGCTGGGTTTTTCGGGATTTCGCCGCGGGAGGCGCTGGCGATGGATCCGCAGCAGCGGTTGTTGCTGGAGACGGTGTGGGAGACGTTGGAGGACGCGGGGATCGAGCCGGGTTCGCTGCGCGGTAGTAAGGCAGGCGTGTTCATTGGGGCCATGGCGGGTGACTACGGCCCGCGGCTGGACAGTCCGCACGGCGGGGTCGACGGATACGTGCTCACCGGTTCCAGCGGGAGTGTCCTTTCCGGTCGGGTGGCGTATTTCCTTGGTCTGGAGGGGCCGGCGGTGACGGTGGACACGGCGTGTTCGTCGTCGTTGGTCGCGTTGCATCAGGCCGCTCATGCGGTGCGCAGTGGTGAGTGTGGTCTGGCGCTGGTGGGTGGCGTGACGGTGATGTCCTCGCCGGGGATATTGGTGGAATTCTCCCGGCAGCGCGGATTGTCTGTTGACGGGCGGTGCAAGGCGTTCGGCGCGTCGGCGGATGGCACCGGCTGGGGTGAGGGAGCGGGGCTGGTGGTGCTGGAGCGCCTGTCCGAGGCCCGTGCGCGTGGGCATCGGGTGCTGGCGTTGGTGCGGGGCTCGGCGGTGAATCAGGATGGTGCGTCGAATGGGCTGACCGCCCCGAACGGTCCGTCGCAGCAGCGGGTGATTCGTGAGGCGCTGTCCAACGCTGGGCTCACTGGTGCGGATGTTGATGTGGTCGAGGGGCATGGTACGGGTACCAGGCTCGGGGATCCGATCGAGGCTCAGGCGTTGCTGGCCACGTACGGGAGGGAGCATTCGCGGGAGCGGCCGTTGTGGCTGGGGTCGGTGAAGTCGAATATCGGTCACACCATGGCGGCGGCCGGGGTCGGTGGTGTCATCAAGATGGTGGAGGCGCTGCAACGCGGTGTGCTGCCGCCGACTCTGCATGTTGATGAGCCGACACCGCACGTGGACTGGAGTGGTGGTGGGGTCCGGCTGCTCACCGAGGTGCGTGAGTGGCCTTCTACGGGGCGGCCGCGTCGGGCGGGGGTGTCGTCGTTCGGGATCAGCGGCACCAACGCTCATGTGATCCTGGAGCAGGCACCACAGACGGAGCAGGCCGAAACGTCGCAGTCGTCCTCACCGGTGTCTTCTGCGGACGCTCCGGTGGGGTGGGTGTTGTCGGCGCGGAGCGAGGAGGCGTTGCGGGCGTATGCGCAGCGGATCGCCGCGGCTGCTGATTCTGATCTGTCGGTGGTGGATGTTGCGGCGACGTTGGCGGCGCGTACGGCGTTCGAGCATCGCGCGGTCGTGGTCGGTGCCACCCGCGAGCAGTTGCGTGCCGGGCTGACCTCCCTCGCCCAGGGCCATGCTTCGGATGATGTGGTGACCGGTGTTGCCGGGACCGGCAAGGCGGTGCTGGTGTTTCCGGGGCAGGGATCGCAGTGGGATGCGATGGCTCGTGACCTGTATGCGACGACCCCGGTATTCCGGGAGCGTCTGGATGAATGCGCACGCGCCATCTCCGCCCATGTCGACTGGGACCTGCATCAGGTTCTGCTGACCGATGAGGGTGCGGGTTTGCTGGTGCGGGTGGATGTGGTGCAGCCGGCGTTGTTCGCGGTGATGGTGTCGCTGGCCGCGTTGTGGGAGTCGCACGGTCTTCGTCCGGCCGCGGTGGTCGGGCACTCGCAGGGAGAGATCGCCGCGGCGTGTGTCGCCGGGGCATTGTCACTGGAGGATGCCGCCCGGGTCGTGACATTACGGAGTCGGGCCCTTCGCGTCCTGGCCGGACAGGGCGGCATGGTCTCCGTCGCGCTGCCGGCCGACCAGATACGACCCCGGCTGGAACAGTGGGACGGCGATATCGATATCGCCGCGATCAACGGGCCCGCGTCCACCGTGGTCTCTGGCAGTGCCCAGGCTCTCGACGGACTTCAGGCCGTTTTCGACACCGAGGGCATCCGCACCCGGCGGATCCCCGTTGATTACGCATCGCACTCCCCGCACATCGAGCAGATTCGCGACCGGATTCTGGATCTGCTTGCACCGATCCGTCCTCAATCCAGTCGCATTCCTTTCTATTCGACCGTTACCGCGGAACGCATCGACACCACCGAACTGGATGCCGGTTATTGGTTCCGCAACCTTCGCAGCCCCGTCGAGTTCGAGGCCACCACCCGGCTGCTGCTGGAAGACGGCTACAACACCTTCATCGAATCCAGCCCCCATCCCGTCCTGGTCACCGGCATACAGGAAACGATCGACGACACCGACACCGACACCTCCGCCAGGACCTTCGGGACGTTGCGCCGCGACAGCGGTGACCTGATCAGCTTCCTGCATGCCACCGCGCACGCCTTCACAGCCGGTGCCGCCGCCGCGCACCATCACGACGGCCATCACGTCAAGCTGCCCGGCTATCCCTTCCAGCGAGACCGCTACTGGCTCAAACCCGGCACCAGTCACAACGTGAGCAACGCGGGGCTGACCACCGCCGACCATCCGCTGCTCGGCGCCGTCACCGAGGGTGCGACCAGCACGGTTCTCACCGGCCGGATCTCCCCCGACACCCACCCCTGGCTCGCCGACCACAAAGTGGCCGGGACCACCGTGCTGCCCGGCGCCGCCTTCATCGAACTTGCCCTCTACGCGGCCGACCAGGTCGGCTACGGAACCATCCGCGAGCTGACCGTGCAAACACCGCTCCTGATCCCCGAACACGGTGCCTTGCGGCTGAGGGTGGAGGTCGGTGAGCCCACCGATGCTGACGGCGCGCGGCCGATCCGCGTCGACGCACGCCCTGACACCGGGACCGGCACGTCCTGGACGTGTCACGCCACCGGCATCCTCGACACCGGCACACCATCCGCCGACTGGGACCTGACCACCTGGCCTCCCCCCGGCGCGGAACCCCTGGACATCTCCTACGACACCCTCGACACCCACGGATACCACTACGGCCCCACATTCCAAGGGCTGCAGAAAATGTGGCACCACAACGACCACATCTACGCCGAAATCACACTCCCCACCGACCCCGACACCTTCCACCTCCACCCCGCACTGCTCGACGCCACACTCCACGCCGCTTGCGGCGACGGCCCCGGGCTGGCGACGACCTGGCGCGGCGTCGCCGTGCACGGTATCGGCGCGGCCGTCCTGCGGGGGCGGGTCAGCCCGAACCGCGCCGGGTCGGTGTCGATCTTGCTGGCGGACGGTGTGGGCGACCCGGTCGCCGAGGTCGGTGGAGTCAGCATTACCCCGATCACCTCGGGGCAGTTGCAGGCTGCGAAAGCTGCGCAACTTCACGCGCTGTATCGAGTGGCGTGGGTCGACCACCACGACGCGAAGTCCTTGCCACGCAAGGCGAACTGGGCAGTTGTAGGCGCGGACACGCTACTCGCCGGGGCGGGGTTGACGGCCGCGGGTGTGCACACCCAGGCGTACCCGGAACTCGGCGCCTTGGCCGAAGCCGGCGAGGCGGTGCCGGACTATCTGGTTTTCACCGTGGCTGAGGGCGGGGAGGTTGCCGCCACCGCGCGGGAGACGTGGCACCAGGTGCAGGCCCTCCTGGCGACCGAGGCGCTCGCCTCCGTGACCGCGGTGTTCCTGACCTCATCGGCGGTCTCGGCGTTCAGTGATGCCGCCATCGAACTCGCAGGCGCCGCAGTCTCCGGCCTGCTCCGGTCCGCACAGGCGGAGAACCCCGGCAGGTTCGTGCTCGTCGACGTGGACGCAGACCAGGAGTCGTGGCGGGTACTGCCGAGGGCCGTGACGCTCGGCGAGCCGCACCTGGCTCTGCGCAGGGGAAAGATCAGGGTGCCGCGGCTCGCACCGGTCAAGCCGGCCAGTGCCCCGGAGCAGCACGACAATTCCGCCGGCACGGTACTGATTACGGGCGGAACCACGGCGATCGGTGAACGACTGGCGCGGCACCTGGCCTCCGGACCTGGCGCGCACCATGTCGTGCTCACCGGCGCCGAGGTTCCCTCACTGGACGCCACCGTCACCACCACGGTATGCGACCCGGCAGACCCCGCGGCGCTGCGCGAGCTGATCGACGGTCTCTCCGCGGAGCATCCGCTGAGCATGATCGTCCACATACCGGAGGCGCTGCCGAACGACCAGACGGCCTCGCTGACACCGGATTCGCTCGCCGAGGCGGTGCGCGCGAGGGTCACGGCCGCGGAGATTCTCGAACGGGAGGCCGGGGCCACCACCCTCGTCCTGTGCTCGTCGTTCGCGGGAACCGTGGGCGGCGACGGAACCGCCGTCGATGCCGCGTCGGCGGCCGCACTGGATGCGCTCGCCCGACGACGCCGGGCAAACGGCGCTCCGACCGTGTCGCTGGCCTGGGGGCCCTGGGCTCTGGGCGACGAACCGTCCGGCACCCGGATCGCGGGAGTCGGCGTTCTGGGGACGTCAGAGGCCGTCGCGCTGTTCGATGCCGCCTGTCTCGCAACCGAACCCGTGCTGATCCCGGCCAGACTGGATCTGCCCGAGCTGGCCAGGCAGGCCAGAACCGGTAAGGCGCTACCGCCGGTGTTCCGATCACTGGTCAGGACCACCGGCAAACGCGCCGTGAGCCGAGGTGCTGTCTCGACGACATCGCTACGTCAGCGGTTTGCGGCGATGGTGGAAGCCGACCAGGACGAAATGCTGTCCGATCTGGTCCGCACACATATTTCGGCGGTACTCGGGCTCGAGTCGGCGGAGGTCGTGCAGCCGAGCCAGGTCTTCAGCGAGCTCGGGTTCGACTCGCTTTCCATGCTGACCCTGCGAAACCGCCTGAATTCGGCGACTGGTCTGCACCTGGATTCTTCGTCGGTGTCTCACCACTCGACACCGAGCGACCTGGCCCGGCACCTCAAACAGACACTGCTCGAAACCTGATGCGGCAGGAGCCTCGACACCCGAGGAGATGCGAATGAGACGCCTGACAGGTCGTGGTGGACGTCTGATCGGAGGTGCCGGTGTCCGAACGAGTTGTTAGCCCGACGGGACATGGTTATCTGCTGCTCGAATCGCATCCGGCCGGATGCTTTCGCAGCGTTGCGCTGATGCGGGCCGAAGTGTGGGCGTCCGAGAAGCGTCCGCAGCGGCGGCCGACGGCGCTGGTGATCGGCTCGAGCGGCGGCTACGGCCTGGCGATCACGATCGCCGGGCTGGTGCGGTACGGCATCGACGGCGTGGGCATCAGCTTCGAGAGGTCGGCCGGGCACCGCAGTGCGACGGCCGGGTGGTACCGCACCATCGCCACCGAGGCGATCGCCCGCGAGTGCGGATCGGACTTCTCGTTCCGCAACGCCGACGCGTTCGCGGACACCACCAAGACCGAGACAATGGACCTGCTGGCCAAACGGTTCGGCGGCGTGGACTACCTGATCTACAGCGTGGCCGCGCCCCGGCGCACCGATCCCCGGAGCGGCATCACCCACCGGTCGGTGATCAAGCCGCTCGGCGCGCCGTACACCACCTGGAACCTGGAGTTCGCCGACGATGGCGCCGCGTCGCTGCGCGAGGCCGTCCTGGCTCCGGCAACCAGGGCCGAGACTGCCGCGACAGTGCGCGTCATGGGCGGCGAGGACTGGTCCCGCTGGATCACCGCGCTGGCCAATCGCGGCTTGCTGCGCGACGGTTTCCGCACGGTCGCCCTCACCTACATCGGCTCGCCGTTGACTTCGGCGATCTATCGCAAGGGCACGATCGGTGCGGCCAAGATGCACCTGGAGGCCACCGCGAACGCCCTGAGCAAGCAGTTGGCCGCGGTGGGCGGCCGCGCTTACGCCTCGGTGAACGGGGCTGCGGTCAGCCAGGCGTTGACCGGCACCCCCGGCATCCCGCTCTATGCCAGCCTGCTCCGCGGCGTCCTGGGCGACCGCTTCCCGTCCCCCGTCGAGCAGTCGGTCCAGCTGTGGGATCAGCTCACCGCGGACCGGCCCGACCTGGACGAGTCCGGCCGCATCCGCCTCGACCGTTGGGAGCTGTCCCAGCCGGTCCAGGCCGCCGTGACCGAACGCTGGCGGTCGATTACCCCCGAGACGCTCACCGAGCTGGCCGACCTCCCGTGGTTCCGCGGCCAGTTCCGTGCCCTGTACGGCTTCGACGTTCCCGGCGTCGGGTACGACATCCCGGTCGAGACCGATCTGCCCTGGCCGAACCCGAGTTGATCCCCTCGGACATTCCTGACCGCAGGGTACCGGCCAAGAGGCTCGCGAGCCCCGCTCCACGTCCGGGAGCGGGGCTCGCGAGGTTCGTCAGTGGACCCCGGCGGCTTGGCTGGTCCAGGTGGCGTACATCTGGCTGTACTTGCCGTCGGCGGCGACGAGCTGGTCGTGGGATCCGACCTCGACGATCCGGCCCTCGTCGACGACGACGATGCGGTCAGCCTTCATGGCGGTGGAGAGCCGGTGCGCGATCAGGATCGCGGTGCGGCTCTCCAGCAGCACGTCCAGGGCATCCTCGATCTTGGCCTCCGACTGGAGGTCCAGATTGGACGTGGCCTCGTCGAGGACCAGTACCCGGGGCTGGGCCAGGAAAGCCCTGGCCAGGGCGACGAGCTGCCGTTCGCCGGAGGACAGGGACTGGCCTCGTTCCTGGACGACGGTGTCGAGACCGTCGGGCAGCCGCTCGACCACGTCCACCAGACCGACCGCCCGCAGCGCCTCCCAGACCTGGTCGTCGGAGACGTCCGGGGCGGCGAAGCGGATGTTGTCCCGAAGCGGCCCGGCAAACAGGAAGGGCTCCTGCGGCACGACGCCGATCTGCCTGCGAAGGGACTCGATCCGCACGTCCCGCAGGTCGCGCCCGTCGATGAGGATCCGTCCGGAGACCGGGTCGTAGAACCGGGTGACCAGCTTGGCGAGGGTGGACTTGCCGGCACCGGTCGGACCGACGAACGCCACCGTCTCGCCTGCCTGAATGTTCAGCGTCACCTCGGAGATCACCGGCCGGTCGGGAAGATAGCCGAACGTCACGTCGTCGAAGGTGATTTCACCCTCGACCCGAGGCAGGTCGACGGCTCCGGGGGCTTCCTCGACCTCTGGCCGGGTACCCAGCAGCTCCTTCAGCTTCACGACCGACGACTGCCCCTGCTGGTACGTGTTGTACAGCTGCACAAGCTGCTGGATGGGCTGGAAGAAGGCGCCCAGGTAGAGCAGGAACGCCACCAGCTCGCCGATCGTCAGGTCCTCGTCGACGACCATACCGGCGCCGATGGCCAGCAGCGCGACCTGCCCGGCGACGCCGACGACCTGGGTGCTGGGCGTGTAGATCGAGTTGATCCGTCCGGTCTGCACGTTGGCGTCGTAGTACCTCCCGGTGACCTGCCGGTGGTGTTCGGTGTTGCGCCGCTGCCGGTTGTGCGCGGTGACGATGCGAACACCCTGCAGGCTCTCGGAGAGGTCGGCGACCACGTCGGCGATGGTGTCCCGGACCCGCAGGTAACCCTTGCCGGATGCCCGGCGGAACCACAGGGACAGCGCGGTCAGGAGGGGCACCACCAGCACGATGGTGATGAACGCCAGATGCACGTTGTAGGTGAACAGAATCACCGTGACCGTGACCATGGTCAGGCCCTGGATGGCGAACTGCACCAGGCCCTCCTGCAGCAGTGCCTGAAGGTTCTCGATGTCACTGGTCATCCGGGTCATGATCACGCCGGCCTTCTCGCGGGTGTAGAAGTTCAGCGACAGCCGCTGCAATTGGGTGAAGACCCGGATCCGCAGGTCGTTCATCACCGAAGCGGCGATCCGCCCGGTCGTCCTGACCCGCGCGGCCTGTGTGAGACCCGTGACCACCAGACTGATCAGGTACAGGCCCGCGACCAGCTCCAACGCGCCGTAGTCTTTCCCCATGATGCCGTCGTCGATGCCGATCTGGGTCAGCTTCGGACCGGCCTGCAACATCAACGCCTCGACGCCCACGAGCACGCTGGTCACCAGCACCATCGGCCAGTACGGGCGGACCAGCCGCCGCAGATTCAGCTTGGCGCCGTCGGGATCGGGCCGGGAGTGCTCGAAGACGATCTCGGACTCGGCATGTTCCGGCTCGGCCTCGAGCAACTTGTCGACGCTCGCCCGCATCTCCGGCGGAACGCCGGCGAACGGGTGAGCCGACGCGGTTGCCCGGCCGCCGCCATTGAACGCCGCGCCGCCACCACCTCCGGGAACCGTCATCGCGCCACACCTCCCAGTTCCTTGCTGTGCTCGTCCGCTTGGGCGAGCACTTCCGCGTACAGCGGCGTGCTTGCCAACAGTTCCGTGTGTGTACCGTCGGCGACGATCCGCCCACCGTCCAGCAGCACCACGCGGTCGGCCAGGCTGATCGTGGACGGACGGTGCGCGATGACCAACGTCGTCCGGCCGGCGAACAGGGTCCGCAGACCCGCGTGGATCTCCTGCTCCACCTGGACGTCGATGGCGCTGGTGGCGTCGTCGAGGACCAGCACGGCCGGATTGGCCAACAGCGTCCGGGCGATCGCGATGCGCTGCCGCTGCCCGCCGGACAGTGTGTAACCTCGTTCGCCGATGACGGTGTCGTAACCGTCGGACAACTCGGTGATGAACTCGTGCGCCCCGGCCAGCCGGGCCACGCGCTCGATGTCGGTGATGTCCGCGTCCGGCCGCCCGTAGGCGATGTTGCCGCGGACCGACGTCGAGAACAGGAACGGCTCGTCCAGCACGATGCCGACGGTGTCGCGCAGGCTGCGCAGGGTCAGATCCCGCACGTCGTGCCCGTCCACGGTGACGGAACCGTCGCGCACGTCGTAGAACCGCGACAGAAGTCTGGCCACGGTGGACTTCCCGCTACCGGTCCGGCCGACCAGCGCCACCGTCTCGCCGCTGCGCAACCTCAGCGAGAACCCGCGCAGCACGTCAGGGCCGTCGCCGTAGCCGAAGGTGACGTCATCGAACTGGACGTCACCGCGTGCCCCGGTGATCTCCCGTGCCCGCGGGGCGTCAACGATCTCCGGCTTCTCGTCCAGAATCGCGTACAGTCGTTTGGCCGCGGCCGACGACCGCTGTCCCAACGTGATCAGGTTGCCGATCACCTCGAACGGCACCTGGAGCATCAGCAGATACGCGTTGAAGGCCAGGATCGCGCCGACGCCCATACTCCCCTGAATGACGAGGTGTCCGCCGTACAGCAGCACGATCGCCATGCCGACGCGGGGCAGGTTCTGTACCGCGGGCGTGAACCGTGCGCGCAGATCCGCGTCCTTCACATTGGCCCAGCGGACGTTCGCCGCGGCCTTCTGAAGCTGGGACAGCTGGCTCCGTTCGGCCGCGAACGACTTGACCACGCGCACACCGTTGACGTTCTCGTCCACCACGGTCGCGACTTCGGCCAGTCGGGCCTGGATCAGCCACGACACCGGAAACAAGGAGCGCTGCATGCGCCGGCTGGTCACGTACAACAGCGGCATCGGCAGCATGGCCAGGATGGCCAGCGGCACGTTGATCGCCAGCATGTACGCGAACGCCACCACCGAGATGCTGCACTGCACCAGCAGGTACGGCGCGAACGCCAGATACATCTGCACCGCGCGGATGTCGGAGTTGGCGCGGGAGAGCAGCTGTCCTGTCTGCACCCGGTCGTAGAACCCGAACGACATGGTGGTCAGGTGCTCGTACGTGATGTTGCGCAGGTCGTACTCGATCTTGGCCGCGGTGCGGAACAGTAACTGCCGGGACAGGAAGCCGACGACCAGCATGACCACCGTCAGCTCGGCCAGCCACCACAGGTAGTGCGACAGCGGCACCCTGTCCGACACGATCGAGTTGTCCACCGCGTCCTGGATCAGTGTCGGTACCTGGACGGCCACCAGCAGGCTGATCCCGGACGACACCAGGGCCGTGCCGAACATCCACCGATGCGCCCGGACCAGCGGCCACGCTCTCCGCAGCCAGGAACGGCTCGCATCGGGGTCGATGGCCGCGCTCGGCGGCGGATACGTCTCGCTCACCTGGTTTTCCCCCTTTCTGCGCCCTCGTGGGCGATCCACTCGCCGTGCTTTTCGCTCTTCATCGCCTCGTGCCACAGCGACAGCGCGCTCATCGCCCGCTCGGCCTGCTCCTCGTCGAGGAACGAGGCCACCTCGGCGAGCTTCCGGCTGATCTCCTGGTTGGCCGTGGTCAGCAGATGCCGGCCGGAGCTGGTGACCACGAGCGCGGTCTTGCGCCGGTCGTCCGGATCCGGCTCACGTCGCACGTACTTGCCGGCCACCAGGCCGTCCACGACCGCGGTGACGGTCGCCGGCGTCACGGACAACGTCCACGCCACTCGCGATGCCGTCGGCGGATCAGCCGACGTCAGCACGGACAGCATCCGGTACTGAGACAGCGTCAACTCCACGCGCAGCAAGGCCTGTTCGACGATCTTCGCCAGGGCGGCCACGACAACGCCTGGCTCGACTGTTTCGGGCATCACAAATTTAGGCTATCAAACATCGTACGGTGTCCGCAGTGCGGCTGTGGTGAGCGGCAGGGGCCTCGGTTGCCGGATGAAGATCAACGAGAGCGAACGATCGGCGGAACGGTGGCGCCGGGCATGCCGTGAGCATGGGCAGGCCGGGGTCCTGACAAGGGGCTCCCCAGGGCGGCCCCGGCTCAGCGACGCGCAAATCGCGAGGCCGGAGCGCGAGTTGAAGCAAAGCTCACCTCGTACTGCCCGTCAGCCGTGGTCCTTGCCGACTCCAGGCTGAAGTCGTGGCCAAGTACAGCCTCGGTTTCGAACTCTGCCCGGCCTTTGGCGCGACGAGCCGCGCGCCAAGTGGCGATCGTCGCCTCGTTACCGTCCACGGACGCTGGCTCCGGGCTCTCCGTACGGACACCGGCCGACGACGAACGGCAGTGGCCTGGCGAAAGTTCGTAACAACGGTGACGCCCGCATGCGGATGGTCGGAGCGGGACGACGCTGCTGTCTCGGCGGGTTGGAGCGCGAATACTCCGCCCACCAACCCGCCGATGACGGCGCCTGAGGCCAGGACGATGCCCACGGCGCGTCTGCCCGAGCGGGTGGGCGAATGCCAGGTCGGTCGTCCGCGGTCGGTACGTTCCACTCCGTTTCGACGAAGTGGTTCGGGGAGTCCGTCGAGGTCGGGGTCGGCGGACATGACGCGGTACGCGACCACGTCGGCGGCTCATGTGCCGAAGGGCAGGCGGCCGGTGGCGGCGTAGGCGACGAGGATTCCCCGGGCGAACAGGTCGCCTTCGGGTCCGGCCGTGTCGGTGCGGTAGTGCTGGCGGCTGATCCAGCCGGGTGTGCAGGTCATCACGCCGGTACGGGGCACAGAGGTGCCATCTGAGGTTCGTCCGGGCGGCCGTCGGCCCCATCCTGTCCGGTCTGCAGTCGCTGCCGTCGGTGGCCTGGGTGCCGCCCGCCGTGAAGTCGCGCACTGGAGTAACGGACCGGATCCGAGCACTGGGACGAAGTCTCGATATCTCCGCCCAGATCATCGCGGACTTCGAACGTCGCGAGACGGACGCGGTCGGGCCGCTCGTCGAACTTGGCTCTCACGGCGTGCAATCGATCACGTTGGAACGACGGGTCAAAGCCGTCTGCCGACAGCAGCCCGACTTTGAGCGCGCGTTCTGGTTCGTGCGCGGAGAAGTTTTCTTCCTCGAACCGTTTCTGGCGACCAAGCAGCTGATCAAGCTACTTCTCAGAATTACCCAGCTGTGGACTCCACGCCTCCAGGAGGAGGAAGCCATTGCCGTCCGATGGCTGGCGGCAGAAGCGGTCAGCCTGTTGACGCTCCAGCTCTCACTCTCAGCCGCGCGGATTGGGATTCCCTGGCCTCCGAACGCTTGGTGTGAGTGCTGCGCCGTGGATCGTGTCGGATGAGTTGTGGGACCTGGTCGAGCCGTTGCTGCCGCGGCGGGAGCGGCGGTTCCGTTACCCGGGCCGCAGGCCGGTCCCTGACCGGCAGGTATTGTGCGGCATCCTCTACGTGCTCCATCAGGGCATCCAGCGGGAGTACCTGCCCAAGGAACTGGGCTTCGGCTCGGGCATGACGTGCTGGCGGCGGCTGCGGGACTGGAACGAGGCCGGCGTGTGGGACCGCCTGCACCACCTCCTGCTGGCCGAGCTGAACGCCGCCGCGAGGCTCGACTGGTCCCGCTGTGTGATCGACGCCAGCCACGTGCGGGCGCTGAAAGGGGGGAGAAGACGGGCCCGTCGTCGGTCGACCGGGGCCGGACGGGCTCGAAGCACCACCTGATCACCGACGGGCACGGCACACCTCTGGCCGTCATCCTCACCGGCGGCAACCGCAACGACGTCACCCAGCTCATCCCGCTGCTCGACGCCATTCCGCCGGTCCGCGGCCGGGTCGGTCGTCCCCGCCGTAAGCCCGAGTCGCTGTTCGCCGACCGCGGCTACGACCACGACCTCTACCGCGACCAGGTCCGCGCCCGACGCATTCCTGCCCGCCATCGCCCGCCGTGGCACTCCGCACGGATTCCGCCTGGGCCGTTACCGATGGGTAGTAGAGCGTACCTTCGCCTGGCTGCACGGCTTCCGACGACTGCGCATCCGCTGGGAACGCTGGCCCGACATCCACGAAGCCTTCCTCAGACTCGCCTGCTGCCTCACCGCACAGTGGCAAATCGCCTCATTGTGTTAGGAGCGCGGCCGCGACCTCGGACGGGTCCCCGCCGCCAACACCGGGGAATGACCAACATCAACTGACAAAGGTGGGTCAGCTTTCAACCGCCCAGAAGGGGTCACGATTCAAGCGACGCCGACACCGGTCCACTGCATGCAGACAGGCCCCGATCCCCGAGGGCGGCATCCCCGAGGGAATGGTCTTTGTCCGGCGCGAGTGCGGCAGAGACGGACCGGCTGTGCCCACGGGTCCTGCGCCGGGAACGGAGCCTCGACATCGATATCGACGTCGTCTCCGGAGGTATCGCCCCCATCGCGAACTCGCCGCACGATCTGGCCACTGCCCGCCGCATGGTCGACGGATCATCCCGCCCGCGCGGGGACCACTCGGCTGCGGTCTGCCGGGCAATGACCGCAGCTCCCGGTCCGCCGGTGCCTTGTGCGTCTGGTGCGGCGCTTGTGGTGGTGTCCAATTGGGTGCCGAGTCGTTGGCAGCCGCGGGGCCAGGATAGGTCAGGGGCGAGTTTGGCGCCGGAGAACCACAGCGGATGCCCGTCACGGTTGCGGTCGCCGGGCAGCGCGACCGTGTAGCCGAGGAGATCACCGAACGGGGCGTGGCGTCGGCGGATGAGGATGCCCTGTTCGGTGAGGCGGGTGAAGAACTCGGCTTCGCTGGTGGCGCCGGCCACACCTGTGCTGACCAGCACGAACACCAGCACCTTCGTGACTCTGTGCCGGTGAATGACGCGGAACGCAGGTCAGGGGTGTAGACGCGGGACGCGAGGACCTCCGGGTGAGGTGTCACCTTGGACAGGCTCCGCCTCTCCCCGGGGTCCCGTTCCGTTTCGGGAACTCGCCGCGGTCACACCGACGTCTGCGAGCGGATTCAGACGGTTCGGCTACGCGTTGGCGGGTGATTCTTCGGCGGCGTTCGTGACGAAGCTTTCGGCCGCCGCCGCGTCGACGCCCAGCGAGGACAGCACCGCGGCGCCGTTCTCCTCCTCCAGCAATCCCAGCAGAACATGGCCGGTGCTGACACTGTCCTCGTCGAGCCGCAGGGCCACCCGCGACGCCAGTTCGAGCGCCTTCTTCGCGTGGGCGTCGTACGGAATCAGCAGCGGATCGCTGTCGCTGCGCGGCGGCAGGGCCGCCACTACCGTCTCCCGAGCCCGGCCGAGGTCGACACCCTGCGCTCGCAGGGCGTCGGCTGCGGTGCCCTCGGTGCCGAGCAGGCCGAGGACGAGATGCGCGGGGACGATCTCGGCGTTGCCGGCCTGCTTGGCCTCATTCATGCTGGCGATGACGGCGCTGCGTGCGGGCTGGGAGAACTTCTCGAAAGCGTTCGACGGCTTGGCCTCGGGCTTGCCAACGAACCGCTTCTGAGCTGCCTGCCTGGTGACGCCCATGCTGCGGCCGATGTCGGTCCAGGACGCGCCGGAACGACGGGCCTGGTCGACGAAGTGACCGATCAGATGGTCGGCGACCTCGCCGATGTGGTCGGCCAGCAGGACCGCGTCGGCCAGCTGGTCGAGGGCGTGGGTGTGGTTTGCGGTGATCGCCGTGATCAGCTCGTCGAGCCTGACCGGCGGAGTAATCTGCGTCATGATGTCAACCTTAGGTTGTCAGCCCCCTGCTGTCAACCTTGGGTTGTCACTCCGTCTCGGAGGGCCTCGTTCGTGTGGGTCGCCGTCCGCATCGGTCACTGGCCCGGCCGCCGACGCCGGCTTCCTCCAGCATGCTGCGGAAGCGCCACTCCTGGCCGTAGGTGGAATCCGCGGTCACTCAGGCGATCGGCAGGGGCGAGGCAGGGCCCGCATCACCACGGCCTTCGCCATGGCACAGCGGTTCTGGTCCTGGGTCCAGGACTTCGGCAGGTACAGCTCCCGGTCTACCAGCGTCCGGCCCTTGGGGGAGGTGGAGGCGGCGAAGACACCGATCTGGCTGGGGGTACCCGCTCTGGGAGATTCTCCGTGCGGCCCGCGGTGCCGGAGTACTGCCGCTGCACCCCGGCCGATGTCGTACCTTCCTTGATGAGTCGAGTCGGGGACGGGACGCCGTGCGCCGTTTCCGGCGCCGGTTTTTCCATCCCCGCTCGCCGAACCGGACGTGCCGTTGGCCGAGCATCCGGCTCTCCACGCGATCCGACGGGTCACGCGAGGTATTCACTGACCTGACCGATGAAGGCCACATCGTCATGGCTGGTCCGCCGGAAACGTGCCCCGCGTGGATCAACCTCGTCGATGTTGTATGGCGTGCTGATCTGCGCTCCGCGGAAGCGATAACGCTCGACCCGCATCTTCGCCGGGTTGTAGAGGACGATTCCGCCCTCTGCGATGCCGTCTGCCGCGAAGTAACGGCGTCGCATCTGTTTCCAGGTCATACGAGGATGCTTCCGACGAATCCACAGATTCATCCTCCGCCACGCGTACCAGCCAAGGCATGCGAACGTCCTCTTTGAGGCGCCGTAGCGGAAGTAGGCCGCCCAGCCCCGAAGGACTGGGTTGACCGCCCGAAGCACATCCTCCAACGAGAGTGAGGTTATACCTCGCTCCGTCAGTTTCTTGATCTTGTGCATTACCGAGGCCAGAGCCTGCTTGGATGGGATGGTGAGCACAACCCGACGGCCGCCTCCCCAGTGCTTGCGCTGGATGTGGAAACCCAGGAAGATAAACCCGTCGTCGATGTGTGTGATGCGGGTCTTCTCATCTGAGAGAGTCATCCTCAGCCTGCTCGCCAACAGTTTTCCGATCTCCGTCTTCAGTACCTCCGCTTCCTCCTTCGCGCCGCGCACAAGCACCACGAAGTCGTCGGCATAACGCACGAATCGGAAGTTCGGCAGCTCTTTCCGGCGTCGATGTTGCCGACGCCAGGCCGGGCTCATCTTGCTGTCCCAGATCCGCGAAAAGTGCCGGTCCAGGACTGAGAGATAGATGTTGGCCAGCTGCGGGGAGACAACTCCTCCTTGCGGAGTCCCGGTGAGGGAGTCCGCGAATCCACCATGCAGCTCGACAATACCGGCCCGCAGAAACGCGCTGACCAGCCGCAGAACCTTACGATCCTTGATGCGCTCGGCCACCAGGTCCATCAGGACGTGGTGATCGACGGTGTCGAAGCAAGCCTTGATGTCGCCCTCGATGACCCACTCGTAGTTCGACGGCTTGCTGGTGAGATGGTGGGTCTCGGCAATGGCATCCTGAGCCCGACGCCCAGGCCGGTACCCATAACTGGATGGGTAGAAATCGACCTCGAAAATCGGCTCCAGGATCAGCTTGAGAGCCATCTGCGCGACGCGGTCGTGCAGGGTCGGGATACCCAGATAACGGACCCTGCCGTTCTTCTTGGGAATCACCGCCTGCTTGACCGGCAGCGCCGTGAACGTCCCGTCCTTCAGCGAAGAGCGAAGCTCCTCAAGGAAGGGAATCACTCCGTGACGTTCCTCGATGTGATACCGGGTAACCCCGTCCACCCCTGCTGTCCTGGCACCTCGATTGCCAGCAACCCGCTCCCAGGCCACCGCGAGCGTGGCCCGGTCACAGACCAAGTTGAACACATCCGCGAACCGGCGATCCGGTTCGCTCCTAGCCCATCGGTGCAGCTTGAGCTGATGATCAAGTACTCGCCGCTCGGCCGTCATACTGCCCGGCCACGATATCGGCGGCGCGTCGTTATTCAACAACGTTCCTCCCCGACAGCAACTCTGCTGCCAGCACAATGCAGCTGCGGCCCGGTGCATGGGGGTATCTGGCCGATGACTTCTTGATCCTTCTCGGTGAGGAGTGACCGCGAAGACCGGGCACGGAGCGACTCTGTCGGGAGTGTCTAATCAACGGCGGATCTGCTGATCAAGGAGAGACGTCAAGTGAGCGAGACGACGACCGGGCACGAGTCCGTGGAGGAGCCGGCCGGTGGTGCGATGCCGTCGGCTGCCTCGGACGAGCAGCTCGTCGCGATGCTGGTGGACCGGGCTTGGAGCGAGGGTCTGCAGCTGACCGGTGAGGGCGGGCTGTTGCAGATGCTGACCAAGCGGGTGCTGGAGTCCGCCCTGGAGGGCGAGATCACCGACCATGTCGGTTACGAGAAGCACGACGTGACGGGCCGGGGCAGCGGCAACAGCCGCAACGGCACGCGTGTGAAGACCGTGCTGACCGATGTCGGGCCGGTCGAGGTGAAGGTGCCCCGTGACACCGCCGGCAGCTTCGAGCCGCAGATCGTCAAGAAGCGGCAGCGTCGCCTGACGGGCGTGGATGAGATGGTGCTGTCGCTGTCCGCGAAAGGGCTCACGCACGGGGAGATCTCCGCGCACCTGGCCGAGGTGTACGGCGCGGAGGTGTCCAGGCAGACCATCACCACGATCACGGACAAAGTGATGGACGGCATGGCCGAATGGCAGAACCGGCCGCTGGACCGCGTCTGCCCGGTCCTGTTCGTGGACGCCGTCAACGTCAAGATCAGGGACGGGCAGGTCGCCAACCGGCCGCTCTACGTGGTCATGGCGGTGACTGTGGAGGGCCACCGCGACATCCTCGGCATCTGGGCCGGCGACGGCGGCGAGGGCGCGAAGTACTGGCTGCAGGTGT
This sequence comes from Streptomyces sp. URMC 129, assembly GCF_051386415.1. Lineage (NCBI taxonomy): Bacteria > Bacillati > Actinomycetota > Actinomycetes > Kitasatosporales > Streptomycetaceae > Streptomyces > Streptomyces sp. URMC 129. The sequence goes on along the minus strand of NZ_JBPQTQ010000006.1, from coordinate 18,290 downwards.
TCACCGAGCTGGAGAACCGCGGCCTGGACGATGTGCTGATGCTGGTCTGCGACGGGCTGAAGGGCCTGCCCGAGGCGGTGGAGACCGTCTGGCCCCGTACAGTTGTTCGGGCCTGTGTCGTTCACCTCCTGCGCAACAGCTTCCGTTACGCGGCCCGCCAGGACTGGGACAAGGTCGCCAAGGCGCTCAGGCCCGTCTACACCGCACCCGGCGAGGACGCGGCCACCGAGCGCTTCCCGGAGTTCCGGGAGGCCTGGGGGAAGAAGTACCCCGCGATCGTGAAGCTGTGGTCCGACTCACGGGCTGAGTTCGTGCCGTTCCTGGCCTTCGATGTGGAGATCCACAAGGTCATCTGCTCGACGAATGCGATCGAGAGCGTCAACGCCCGCATACGCAAGGCCGTCCGGGCCCGCGGGCACTTCCCGAACGAGACGGCGGCTCTCAAGAGCGTCTACATGGCGCTGATGAGCCTGGACCCAACCGGGAAGGGCCGCAAGCGGTGGACCATGCGTTGGAAGGCGCCGCTGAACGCCTTCCAGATCGCCTTCGAGGGCCGTCTGACCCGAACACCAACTGACCACTCAACAACCAAAATCAGCCGTTAAGTTGACACACCCCCTCGAAGTCGTCACCGCTGGCCTCACCGTGGATGGACTTCGGGTGTGGTCGAAGGACACGTCAATAGGGTCAAAACGCTCAAAAGAGCCATGTATGGCCGGGCCTCATTCCGCCTTCTGCGGACCCGGATCCTCACCCAGCCATGACATTCACGCAACTGCGGTCAAAGCCATTTTCGCGGATTCCCATCAGAGGCCGGTGTCGCCCAGTCTCTGAAGAATGCCCCCCAGTCAGTTCTTGGGTTCTAACGCTTGTCGCAACATTCCTTACGCGGTGGCGCGGGTGTCGTGCATGAGGGCCTGGGCGCGCGGGTCATCGAGGCGGGTCGTGGCGTGAAGGCCGGTGCGGGCTATGGTGATCCGGTCGTCGAAGGAACCGCGTGCGATGTGCAGGCCGTGCAAGGTGGTGGGCAGTTGCCACGCGGCGGCGCGGGTGGCGTCGGCGGTGCGCAGGTACGACCGGGTCAGCCGGGTGAGGGCGGCCTGCCGGTCCTCGCCGGTTTCGTCCTGGTGGGCCTGGGCGGTGGCGTACGCGCGCAGCAGGTCGTGGAACTGGTAGCGCTCCGGGTCGGTCTGCTCGATCAGGTGGGCCCCGGCCAGCAGGTCCAGCAGGCCGCGGACCCGGGCGGGCGGCTCACCGGCCAGGGCGGCGGCGGCCGGTGCGGAGAAGTCCGGTCCGGGGCGCAGCCCGAGCCGGCGGAACAGGCGGGCGGCCGGGGGCGGCAGGGTGCGGTAGGACCATGCGAAGACGGTGCGTACCCGCCACACGGGAGCCGCGCGGCTCACGCTACGGAGTCACGGATGTGGCGGCTTGCTCGGAAGCCCAAGCCGATTTGTGATCGACAAGTGGCGCCAGCTCTCACGCGCCTTCGCCCCGGTACGCCGGGCCAGGTGGCTCTCGAACTGACGAGTGCCTGACACCGTTCTCGCCTGCGTAGTCACGGCTCGAAGCTGATGACTGCCGGGCCGGCCGCTCGCGTTCGAGTCCGGTTCAGACGTTGCTCGGCGGTTGTCACGGTCCCACCCCTTCCGGCGCGCCGCGGGTCGCCGAGCTGGACTGACCAGCCGCTGTGTTCCTGGCGCGCACACCACTGCCTGCGGGCGCCGCTCAATCCGGTGATCACCCGGTTCTCTCTGCACACGTATCAAGTGAAACGTGTCCGGTAACCCCGTGAGCCTGCGGTGTTGTATGCGTTCTGGGGTCTCTCACAAGTTCTCACATTAAGAAACCGGCATATCGGACGCAAGAAACCCGCCTCCACAAGTGGAGACGGGCTCTGACCTGCAAGAACACCGTCGGGACGGCGGGATTTGAACCCACGACCCCTTGACCCCCAGCACAAGCGTGTCTGAGCGGCATGCTCCAGGCCGTTCTTCGAGGTTACGGTCAAGCCTACTCGGCTGAGTAAAGGAGTCCGTCGTTTCTGTCGGGCCGGACACTCGACTGAGCGCTCCCGCCCAACCCGGCATCAACCGCACCTCCGTTCTTCCCTTCCCATGGTGCCACCGCATACGCGTTTCAATCGCAGGGCCGACACGGCCACTACAACGCTCACGCCATGAGCGGGCAGACACGGTTCGCCGTGGGGTGAATGGTGATGAACGGAGGCGGGTAAGACCTCGGGCTCGCGATGGGAAGGGTCGGGCAGGCAGGCGTTCAGACAACTGCTCCGTGAGATGTCGACGGCTGCACGCAAGGTAACGAGCGTCGGGGCTGCGCAGGATAGTGCCCCCCGGGGGGGGGCTCCCGCGTGTGTCAGGGCGAGCGGGGGCTGGCGGGCGTGTCCCGGTGCCTCTCGTTCGGATGCTCTGAGGGCATGTGCCCGTGCTGTGCTTCCGGCGCGCTCGGTTGGGGCCCATCGCTGACAGGGTGCCGAAATGGTGAGCCATGGTGCGGAACCGGCCAAGTCATGCGGGGGATCACCCCGGTGGGAACGGTGCCGCTGGAATAACCCGGTGCTCGGCCTCGAGCAGGGCGATGGGCTCAGGGCACACAGCAGGCGCCTGCGGCTGACGTGCGGACGGGGCCCTTTGTCGGTGGTTGCTCGTAGGATGCTGAACCTGGAGGTGGCGTTTATGGCGGTACCTGTTTCGCAGCAGCGAAAGCTGAGTCAGCGTTCGGGCAACATCTGTGCGTTTCCGGGGTGCGGGCTGCTCCTCACGGCGGAAGGTACGCCGGAAGAACCCGTCGTGGTGCTCGGCGAGATGGCGCACATCGTCGCGGAGAGCCCGAACGGTCCCCGAGGCGACTCGCCGTTGACGGCCGAACAGCGCAACCGGTACGAGAACCTGATCTTGCTCTGCAATCAGCATCACCAGCTGATCGATTCCGACGGAGCGGTGGCCAAGTACACGGTGGAACGACTCCTCGCCATGAAAGAGGGTCACGAGAAGCGGGTGGAGCGCAGACTCGGCGGACGCCCCAACGTCGAGGCGGAACTGCCGCCCATGGTCAGCAACACCGTGTACAGCAATGTCTTGCCGGTCACGCAGATGCCACGCCACATCTACGGGGCGCCCTGCCTAGTGGATCGGGAAAGTGATGTCAGACCGGAGGGCATGTCCACCGGGGTGATGACGCCGTTCATCCTGCGGGAAGGGTGGCTGTGGGCATTCCAGAACCTGCGGGACGACAGCGGCCCTTTTGCTGCATTCGTGGATCGTTCCGCAGCCGAGCGGTTCGACTCCCAGGAGTGGTGGGGTGATCCCGACAAGCTTCGGTGGTACGTGGCGCTGCTCAACCGCTCACTGAACAAGCTCACGGGGCGTCTCGGCCTGCGGCTCGATCGGGACCATCACCGCTACTACTTCGAACCCGAGGAAGAGGGCGTTGAGCGGACGGTGGTGTACCGGCCGTTGAACGCCAGCAAGGCGAAGCGGAGCGTGGTCTGGCAGCCCAAGAAGAAGGCCACCGGAGAAGCACGCAACTACTGGCTCCATCGTGCTGTCTCCCTGCGCTTCTTTCTCATAGGCAACAGTCAGTGGTGTCTGAGCATCAGACCTGAACTGCGAGTAACTTCCGATGGCTTCGAGTCCATCGACGCCAAGTACGTCGGGCGACAGGTCACCCGGAAAAAGTCCAGGCTGTTTAACCACGACCTTCTCGGTGAGGTGCAGTTCTGGCGGGACTTCCTGGGAAAGAGTAGTCCGCGAATCGCCTTCCCTTTCGATGACGGACAGAGCCTGGTCATCTCGACATCCCTGAGTAGCGGGCAGGTGCACTGGCCGGGTATTCCTCCTGAGCACGACATGCCCTTCAAGAACGTCGAATACGTGGACGACCTCTTCACCTGGGCCGAGGCAGAGAGCCTGAGCGAGGACGATGAGCTGGACCACGAGCAGGACGAAGAAGTCGGCTACGCAGGGGTGATCGTATGATGAAGCCACGCCCGTCCCCACCCCGCACATCACTCGCCGGGCCGCCCTCCCTCATCACGAGCACCCATTTCCCGGAACCCCTGCTCCGCTTCGCCGACGACGGCCTGCATATTGACCCCAAGGCCGGCATCGCACGCTACGGCCCACGATCCTGGACAGCCTCGGGCCGCCACCCCACACGGCTGCGAGTCGGGCTCATCGGTACCCCAGAGCTCGTCGAGTCGGCACGCGCCTGGATGAACAGCCGGGCCGAGGGTGTGACAGGAGATGAGAACAACCCTGAATTTCCCGGCTGGATGCCCGACCGGGGATTCTTTTCCTCGCTGGAATTCGACGATGTGTGGGACGAGGAACTCGGCCAGGCGGAGCTGCGCAAGGTGCTGGAGATCAAATCACAGCAGGAGCGCTTCCACGCCGCCGTGACCCTGTTCGAGACGAAGCTGCGGTACCTCGCGGAACGCGACAGCACCCCCGACTACGTCGTGATTGCGCTTTCCGACGAGATCGTCGCCCGCTGCGGAACCGCCGACTACACAACCCAAGAGACCGGAGCCATCCACCGCGATCTGCGCCGCGCACTCAAAGCGAGCGCCATGAAGTTCCGCCTCCCCACACAGATCGTCCGAGCACCCACACTGGACGGCCGGGACAGGACACCGTCCTCCCGCATAGCATGGAACTTCTTCACCGCGATGTACTGCAAAGCAGGCGGCTATCCCTGGAGTCCGTACGGCCTTACCCCTGGCACCTGTTACGTAGGAATCGGGTTCTACCGCCCGCTCGGCACCGCGCAAGCCACGATCCAGACCAGCCTGGTGCAAGCGTTCGACGAACGCGGGGAAGGACTGGTTCTACGCGGCCACGAATTCGAGTGGGACCCGAACAAGACTGGAAGCCGTTCACCTCACCTGACGGCTGAAGGCGCCCACAAGCTGATGGCTCTGGTTCTTGACCAGTACGAGTCGGTGATGAAGCAGACCCCGGCCCGGATCGTGGTCCACAAGACTTCTCGCTACTGGCCGGACGAGCGCGACGGATTCCGCTCTGCGATCGAGGTCCGGGTGCGACGCTACGACCTGATGGCTCTTGAGGCGCAAAGCCGGGTACGACTCATCACGACCTCCAAGTATCCGCCTCTGCGTGGAACCCGCTTCAGCTTGGGAGAACTGGATTACCTCTACACCACGGGTTACATATCCGCGCTGAGAGAGTTCCATGGTATGCACGTTCCGGCCCCCCTTCAGGTGGCTGATCACATCGGCCAGGACTCGTCCCGTGACGTGCTGCTGAAGGAAGTACTGGCCCTCACCAAGCTCAACTGGAACTCGGCAGCTTTGGGCGGACTCCTGCCTATCACGATCAAGTTCTCAGGACTGGTCGGAGAGATCATGCGGGAGATCCCGCCAGATCGGACCCCGCTGCCTCAATTCAAGTTCTACATCTGAAACCATGCCGGATACAGCGCGGTCCGGGGGCTCCAGTGTTTCCCTTTCTCCAGGTGCATCCCCGTGATAGCGGTCGTCAGGTCTTGATGACGGTGACGTGTCCGCCGCACAGCGCGGCGAGGTCCTCGGGATCCGAGGTGAGAACGGTGAAGGGTGCCGGGGCAGCCAGTGCGGTGACGCTGAGCATGGCGTCGATGGCGTACTTGTGGCCGCGCAGGCCGACGTCGGCCAGGAGAGCGGCGGCATGGCAGGCGATGGGATCGGTGACCGGTTCGACGACCAGGCGGGACAGTGTCCACTCCAGGTCCGGTCGGTCGATGCGAGGGGGGACCACCGAGGGCGGCCGTGGAGACGGGAGCCGATCCCGTCGCCTGGTGCAAACGGCTTTCGGCTGGCTCGACCTCGACAAGGTGGACGTCCGGGCGGCCTGCGACGTTTTCGCCCGCTTGCTGTCCCACGCCCTGCCGTACACCGACTGCCTGGTCGGGTACAACTATGTACTGCTGCGCCTGCACGGCGATTTCGAGACGGCGCCCCTCCAGCCCTTGGCTACAGCAGGCTTGGACCCCCACGTCTCCGGCCGCAGGACGGGCCGCCGCCAAGTCGAGGCTGGCGTTCTTCGTCAGCAGCGGCCCCGCCGTGGGAAAGCGTTCCTCGTAGTCGGCGAACGGTGTGGACCTCAGCCGCTACCAGCCGTGGTCAAGACCCTCCAGGAGCCCGCGCCAGGGAGTGGATCCCGTCGTGGTGCCCCTGCTCGGCCTCGTCGGCGAGGTTGGCTCCCTCGCCATCACCTACAGGAAACGCCTGCGCGATGGCCTCGGCTTCACCCAGCCTGGCCCAGCTCGCGGGCTGGGCCGCCTTCGACGGCGATCTCCCCGGCTCCGCCCAGCGCTACCACCTCCTCGCCCTGCGCCCGGCCCGCGCCTGCGACGACACCGCCATCATCGCCAACAACCTCGGCCGGCTCGCCTGCCGGGCCGCCACCGCCGGACGCCCCGCCGGCGCGCTGCGTCGGCTTCCGTTCCTGGTCTCGGTGCCGCCATTTCTGTGGTTCTGGCAGTTCAGGGCCCTTGCCGACCTTCGTGGCGCTATCCCGTTGGAGAGTGTCATTAATGCCACTGTGGGGTGGGGCGGCGGCCGGTTAGCGTCGGGAGCGACCCCCGGCACGGGCCGGATGACGACCCACCCGCGAAGGAACTTCTCCATGCATGCCCAGATCATCCTGTTCGACGGCTTCGATCCGCTCGATGTCATCGCCCCCTATGAAGTGCTGTACGCCGGGGGCACCGCTTCCGGCGGCGCCGTGAGCGTGGAACTGGTGTCTGCCGAGGGGCCGCGTGAGGTGGTCAGCGGTACCGGGGGCCTGGTCCTGCGCGCCACTGCCGCCCTGGATGCCGCACGCGCGGGCTTGATCCTGGTCCCCGGCGCCTCGGGCCGCGTGGGAGAACCGGGCGAGGTCCCCGACCACAACGCGGGGGCGGGGGAATGGCGACAGGACGAACTCATCCCGGTCCTGCTGGGCCGCACCCTGACGACCGAGCTCCCCGCGCTGCTGAAGGCGGCGATGGACAACCCCGAGGTGACGCTCAGCGCGGTGTGCGGCGGCTCGCTCGTCCTGGCCATGGCCGGCCTGCTGGAGGGCCGCTACGCCACCACCCACCACCTGGGCCTGGACATGCTCGACGCCACCGGCGTCCACGCGGTCAAGGCTCGCATCGTCGATGACGGTGACCTCATCACCGGGGCCGGTGTCACCTCCGGCCTCGACCTGGGCCTGTACCTGCTGGAGCGCATGGTGGGCCCCCAGATCGCCCACGCCGTCGAAGAACTCTTCGCCCATGAGCGCCGCGGCACCGTCTGGTGCCACCAGGGCCCCGCACCCGTCGGCCTGTGACCCCGCATGCCGCGCACCACCCACCACACCACACTCGCAAGGAAGAACAACACCGTGGCCGCAGAAGGCGTCTGGGACCTGTCCATCTCCACCCCGATCGGCACGATCGAAGCCGTGGTCGAATTCGCCCGGCAGGACGGTGTCCTGGCCGGGACAGCCCGCGGGGCTGCAGAGAGCGTCGCGCTCAGCGACATCACCCTGGAGGGTGACCGGCTCGCCTGGAAGCAGGCCGTCACCAAGCCCCTACGACTCAACCTGGCCTTCGCGGTCACGCTCGACGGCGACACGCTGACCGGCACGTCCAAGGCCGGACGTCTTCCGGCCTCGAAGGTCACCGGCCGAACGCCGCGCCGTCCCAGCGGCCGCGGACCACTGACCATGACGAAACTCCTCGTGTCCCTGCATGTCCTGGCGGCCGTATTGGCCATCGGACCTCGGCCGTCGCGTTCCCTCTCTTGAGACCTCGGCCTGACGGGCGCGCTTAGCGGCCGGGTCGCCTCTGCTGCAGGAGGTGATGGGAATGCGGCACACCTGCTGGGCCTGACTGTTCATGGTTCATCGTGCTCGGTGCGCGCATGCGGCGCGCACCCTGCATCCGGACCGCGGATCTCAAGCCGGGCGTGTCTCGCGTTGTCCTGCGGTTGCCGGGGGTGAGCTGGTCGCCGATGGCCGCGATCTGCGCGATCAGGGGCTGGAGCGTTTCGCGCAACGCTGCCAGTGCCCCTTCCGCGGAGAGGGACTCTGCGGCCCTGGCGGGGCCGGGGGAGTCTTCCGGCGGACCGACACGACCACTACGCCCACGCGCTGAGCAGGCAGACACGGTTTGCTGTGGGGGGGATGGGTGAGATCCGCGAAAGGCAAGCACTCAGGCTGACGAGGGGAGGGGGCAAGAGGACGGCGGTACGCACGGCTGTTCCGGCCAACGACATCGGACCACTGTGCCCGGAAGGTGCCGATACCTCCAGGCTGCGCAGGATGGTGCCCCCGGCAGGGCACCACACAGATGGTCGCACCGCTGACCAGCACGTTCTCGCGGGCCGCCTGGTTATCGAGGGGCGCTTTGAGCCTTTTGTCGCCAAAGGCGGGCGATGATGGCCGCTCCCTCTTCGCCGCAGCAGAGCCCGACAGTCGGGCGGGCGCCGGTACTCGACCTGGGCATCCCGTCCGTGTTCGAGCGCAGGACGCTGGTGGGTGAACGGCCGGAGAAGTCGGCCTGCGCTGCCCAGTTGGTGGGCTGCGAGGCCCGCTTCGCGGGTCGGAGTCGCCAACGGGATTCCGACAGCATGCACGACATCGGAACGCCCCGTGAGCTGGTCGTTTCCGCGACGATGACCCTGCCGCGCCGCCGCAGGGGATCCGGGGGGCCCGATGCGTGACGGTATGTCCGCCGAGGAGCGCCGAGCGCGGGATTCACAGCCTGTGGAAGGGCCCGCGTACCGTGCCGTCCCCCGTTCAGCCGCGGAATCGGGCGCGGACGCATGGGTGCGGCGTGGTTGCGCGGCGGTGGTGGCGGCGGTGGCCGCGTATGCCTCGTATGTGCACCAGCGGGACTTCGCTCTCCAGGGTGGCGCGGACGAGACCAGCGCGACGTTGTGGCCGCTGTCGGTGGATGGCCTGCTGCTGCTCGCCACGATGGGGCTGCTCAGCCCGAGCCGACATCCGGCCCGCCGGACGCGGGGAGCGATGTGGCTGGCCTTCCTGCTGGGCATCGCCGTCTCGCTCGCCGCCAACATCGCCGCCGCGCCGACACTCGACTGGCGCTCCGTCCTGGTCGCTGGCTGGCCTCCGGTCGCCCTCCTGCTCTCTGTCGAACTGCTCGTTCCTCGCCGCGCAGTTGACCAGGCCGCCGGAGACGATGCCCGCGAGGAAAACCGACTTCGGGGGCGTGGTGTCGGGGAGTTCCAGGAGACCGACCCGCGGCCGGTTCACCAGCCTCCAGCGGAACCTCCTGTCGCTTCGGCGACGAGGCCGGTGTCGCTGTCTGAGCCAGCGGCGCCTCAGCCCCTGCGCGGTGGCGGGCCGGACTTCAGGAGCGCAGGTCCGAAAGCTGCTGCGAGCGAAGGACCGGCCGGCCCGCCTGCGTCGCCTGCTGGTCAGCAGCGGAGGGTGATGGGCGGTCCTCGCGCTCGGCAGCGACGGCTCCCGTCTCTGAACGGTGATCTTCTGGAACGGGCCCGGGTGGAAGACGCTCGTCATCGGCGGGAGCATCAGCGGCCGATCTCCGCGGAGACGCTGCGCAAGCGGCTCGGTGTCGGGGCGAAGAGGTACCGAGCGCTGGTCGATGCCGTACGCCGGGAGGCCGATGACGCCGAGATGGGGAGACCCGGGCAGGAGGTCGGCCAGCGGCGAGCCGGTGACTCGGTGTCGGCCGGGAGAGGATAGGCCGGGTCCGGTCGGCGGGATTCACCTCGAACCCGCCGCCGTGCCCCGCCGATCGTCGTAGTGCCTCCCGGGCCGGAATCGGGGGTCGGCGGAGGGGGCGTCGGTGAGTACGCGCCACGGGCACTGACTCGATGCGATGGACCGTTGGGACGGGAACAGTGTGACTGTAGAGCGCGCGAACGCGGCGGAGGCTTGGCGGCCAGTGGTTGTGAAGCCCGAGCACCTGCGGGCGCTAACCACGCTGGGCGAGCGCTCCGGGTTGATCACTTCCCGCGCCGGGCGGCTGACCGTGGTCACGCCGGGCGAGGCGGCGGTCCGCTGCCCGCGAGGCGAGGCCCGGCTGGTGGCCACCCGCGGTGACTTGCTGGACGCCGGGCTGCGGGTCTCCTGGGCCGTCGGGCGGCTGACCGGCCCGGTCGTGGAGGTGTGCACTGCGGAAGCGGCTTCCCTCACGGCGGCCGAACGTGGCGAGCATCGAGTCTGACGCCGCCCTCACCCGGGTAGACGGAGGTTCTGCGGACGGTTGCCGCGTGTTGCCGCTCGGCTGACGACGCTACCAGGGCGACGGCCTCGCGGCTGATGACTACCGTGCAAGGCACCCTTCCGTTCCACGATTTGGCCGAGATCCCACCGCCTTCGACTGGTGCCAGCGGTGGAACGGCGGACGGCACTCCCTTCGACAGGGGGCAACAGTCATGCCGGGCCCGGGGGCCAGCGGCCCTCTTGCAGGACCGCGAAGAAGATAACGGGGGGACACTCTCACCCTGTCGGCGCTGGACGGCTCCGTTGTGCGCCTGGGCGCGGTGAAGAGGAGCGCCTGACCGCGACGCTGCTGGAAGGTGTCGTCCGCACGCGGCTGGTCGGCGTGGCCGGCCCGCACCTGCGTGTCGGCCATCGCACGGTGACCAAGAAGGAGAAACGCACCAATGGCGCGGACACCGGCGGCATCGTCGACGTGCGCGTGCCCGGCGTGACGCCCGGTGAACATGCGACCGCCCGGCAGCCGGGCAGGAGACGGTGAACGGCCTCCACCACGAGGGCGGCATCCAGGCCGTGGCCGCGCCACTGTTGTCCCGGGTCACCCGATCCATCACGAGCAGGGCGGAGCCGACGTACTCCAGCCGCCCGCACGCGTGGCCGGCTGAGAGGCTCGCCTTCCAGCTGGTCGAGCGATGGCGTGCCACTGGTGGTAAGGACTCACTCTTTCCGGGGTTTTTGGTGGACCTGCCCGGTGACGTGCAGTGCGCAGTCCCTGCCATGCGGTGCCAGCGAACATAGCGTGTTGACGAAGTGGTGTCATGCCGCCTCAGTACTGGCCTTGACGTTGCCCCGGAGATCGATTTCGCCTGCCGTACGGGCTGGATAGGCTCGAGATTGCACAGGAATGAGAATGCCATGCCGCCGTTCAAACTCACACTTCCCACGGATCGCCCCCACGCCATCACCCCGGCGAATCCCCCCCTCCCGCCGGCCGCAGGTATCCCCAACTGGCCACCTCAACAAAATCCGCCGCAGATGAGCCGTCACCACGTCATCCCCTGGAGCAAGTTCAAATTCTTCTGGGATTGGGTCATTGATAACAGCAAAAGTATCACGGACGAACTAGTGGAGACCATCGGCGCCAACCTGCAAGCGTACCTGCCGAATCTGACCTGGACCTCGGCGGAGGAACAGAATTTCAGGAATCTTGCCACTGCATGGCCTACTTATACGCACGACCCCAACCCGAATGCGCCTGAACCACCTCATTTCGACCGTCTCGTCGAAATTCTTTGCTGGCTACCTGCCAACATCTTCCTCGGACCCGTTCCCGAAGCAAGAAGGGACGACCCGGGAGATGGGTTCGAGTACGGCAGTCGGTGGACGGTAATCGCTCCGCCGCTGAGTGCACGGGAATTCCATGTCCGCCATCAGGCATTCGTCATTATTGATCTGTTCAACGCACCTCTTGCGGCACCTCCGACCGTATCCGACGCGGTGCGCGGAATGTTGAGAGTGCAGCAGACGGCCGCCGGGCGGCATGCCTGCTGGCCGTGGACGCCGAATGCGTGGATCTACTACCCCGCTCCGCCGCCGCCGGCCGGTGCTCAGATCGACACGCAGCTCGCGATGCCCATGGTGTGGCAGGCAGGATCGGAAGTCGGCCGCGCGGGAGAAGCCGCGGTCAACGACGACCAGCCGATGAGGAGAATCGTCATCGGCGGGACGGAAATCTCCCTCGACGTCGTTGACCGCGCCGACAAGGAACGGAGATACAGCGAGCGGGGGACCGCGCAAGGAATTTCGCTCGATGCTGTCGTCGACTGGACGAAGGGCTTTGGCGGCGATTTCCCGGCCGATCTGTCGGACGTACAGATCGACAAACTGGTCGTTGAAGTGACGACCAGCCCTGGCCGGCAGCACGTGAAGCTGATTGTGGCTCCCGTGCTCGATCTGAGTGGAATAAAGGTCCGGTCGGTTCTCCAGTTCACCTGCACGAGACTGAAGAGCGGGAAGGAGACGATTTATGGTTTTTCATTGAATGCTTTGGTCGGCTTTCCCGTCGGGGGGGAGGGGGCCGAGATGTGGCTGGACGGCCACTTCTCGAAGTCCATGCAGGGCCGGTGGTCCCTGTCCTTGTCGTGGGGAACCGAGGGCAGCGGCGTGCAGGCACTCCCAGTCTTCACAGGAGACGGAACTGGCGCGGGCCCGACTCGCTGACCGCCTTCCTCTCGGCCGGTGACCATAAGGTTGTGGAGGTGCGAGACCCTGAGCAGGGCATGCTGGACGCCGTCGCCCCTCAGATGGCAGTGACGGAAATTCCTGTGACCTATGCGCGTTCCGGGCCGTGCCGGGCGATTACGGCGATACCGCAGGGCTGCCCTGCCCGGATTCTTTGGTTTCGCGGGATTCCGCGACCGGGGCCCAGCGGATACTCGCAGGTGTGAATTTGTGCGACAGATGGCGGTATCCGATTGACAGGCCGGCTAAGCCTGGGTGGAATCAACCTGTGTCATCGGCTCGACCGGTGCGGGGCTCGGTGCGCGGCTGACGGCCCTGGTTGCATGTGGCCCTGGCCTGTGTGGCCGTCCTTGTTGCCGCTGATCGCGTTGAACACAGGGAGTGTGACGTTGAGTGCCGTGACACCGCACGGTTTGCAGGAGCCCATGAGCGATGCCCTGAATGATGATCCGGTTGCTCTGTTCACCGCGTTCGGGATCGATGGCCCGCCGGTGCTTCGGGATGTCATCGTCGAGCGTCTCCAGGTTGCTTTCTCCTTCGAGACCAAGGAATTCAACCTGAAAGCGGCGGGAGCGCTCCCGCTGAGCGGTGGCGCCACAGCCCGGTTGAGTATCTGTGTCGGCATGGCCCAGCGGTCCACGCCTCCCGGGTATACCCAGACATATACAGGCACATTGACGCTCCGTTTGCCCCAGGGCCCGGGGACCGACCGGGAACTGGCCTTCACCATCGGCAGGGCGGAGCATGCGGAGTTCGTCGCCACTTGGAGCGACTCTGCGGGTGTGACGCTGGCGGATCTGGCGATGCTACTCGGCGTAGAAGATGAGGTCTTGGCCGACCTGGGTGCCCTGGGTACTGTCAATGCGGCCACGATCGCCTATTCCTCGGTGCGGAAGTCGTTCGTGCTTGCCGCTGGCGGCAAGGAGGACGCCGGGTCACTGGTGGTGGTGTCTGCCCGTCGGCCCGGCAGTCGTGAGCGTGACTGGGCGGTGCGGGTCAGCCTTGGGCTGAACGCGTCCTTGTCCGGTGTGCCGTTGCTGAAGGGGAAGATCCCCGCCGGTTTGGATGCGGGTGCGCGGGGTCTGAGTGTGCTGATCGGCTCCAAGGAGCTCACCGCGGAGCGCACGGCGGTGCTGAACCGGGCGCTGGCGGCGGCAGACGCCTCGCTGGCCCTGCTGCCGGCCGAAGGGGTGCCCGCCGGTGTGGGTTTCTCCGTCGATGTTTTGCTGCCGGGGCAGCAGGCCGCGACCACGGTGGCGGTCCGCGCTGCGCGCAGGCCTCGGCGGCTCACCGGTCCGCACACGGCGGATTCCGGGGGTGGGGCGCCGCTGGTGGCGTGGGTCTCGGTGGAGCGGCAGGTCGGCCCTTTGCAGCTGAGCCGGATCGGGGTGGCCTACGCCGGGGGTGTGGTGTGGGTGCTGTTCGAGGCGTCGCTGGGCATGGCGGGGTTGCTGCTGGCGGTGGATGGCCTGGGGGTGGGGGTGCCGCCGAGCGATCCGACGGATGTGCGGTTCCGCCTGGACGGGCTGGCCGCCGGGTATTCCCGGCCGCCGCTGGTCATCGCGGGGGCGCTGGTCAACCGGCCGGACGAGGACTACGAGGTACTGATCAAGGGTGCTCTCGTCGTCGCTCTGCAGCGTTACGGGCTGATCGCCCTCGGCGCCTATGCCAAGAGCACGGATCTGCCCGAGCCGTCGATGTTCGTCTTCGGCAAGCTCAGCGGCAAGTTCGGGGCGCCGCCGTTCGCCGTCAGCGCGATCATGGCCGGGTTCGGCTACAACACCACGGTGCGCGTGCCCGAAGGTGATCAGGTGCTGGACTTCCCGTTCCTGAAGGACGCGGACGACTTCCCGCCGGACTCCGACCCGCTCGCGGTGCTCAAGGAGCTGATGAGCCCCGGCAAGGGCTCGTGGGTGCGGCCGGCGGCGGGCCAGATGTGGTTCGCGGCAGGGCTCGGTTTCGAGCTGTTCGAGTTCCTGCAGTGCCAGGCGCTGGTGGTGCTGGAGGTGGGCGGCGACTTCGCGCTGGCGGTGCTGGGTACCGCGGAGGCGAGTTTCCCCCGCAAGAACGCAGTGCCGGGGGTCAAGCCGTACGCGCGGGTCCGGCTGGGGCTGTCGGCGCGGTACCGGGCCGGCGAAGGCGTGGTGAAGGTGTCCGCGCAGCTGGGCACCGGCTCTTACCTGGTGCACGAGGACTGCGTGCTCACCGGCGGCTTCGCGTTCTACCTGTGGACCACGGGGGACAACGCCGGGGACTTCGTGCTCACCCTGGGCGGCTACCACCCGAAGTACGCGCCCGCGTGGAACTATCCGCAGGTGCCCCGGCTGGGCCTGGTCTGGCCGGTCACCACCGGGTTGACGATCGAGGGCGGGGTCTATCTCGCCTTGACCCCGGGGGCGGTCATGGCCGGCGGGGCGCTGGCGGTGAACTACCGCTCGGGCAGCCTGCACGCCTGGCTGACCGCGCACGCCGACCTGCTCATCGAGTGGGCCCCCTTCCGGTTCGACGCCGATGTCGGCATCAGCATCGGCATCCGCTACGTGCTCAACCTGTGGCTGGTACGCACCACGATCCGCGTCGAGGTGGGCGCCACGCTGCGCCTGTGGGGCCCGCCGACGGCTGGCACGGTCACCGTGCACCTGTCGTTCGTCCGGTTCACGATCGCTTTCGGCCAGGGCCGCCCGCAGGCCGACCAGGCGGCCGACTGGGCGGAGGTCCTGCGGCAGCTGCCCGACCGGGCCAACGCGGTGCGCCTGCTGGCCCTGGAAGGCCTGGTCCCTTCGGCGGGGCCGGGTGGGGCGAAGCCTTGGGTGGTCGGACCGGACGCCTTCTCCTTCGCTGCGCGCACTGCCGTGCCCCTCACACAGCTGAAGCTGGGCAAGCCCGACGGCACCCACACCGCCTTCCAGGGCAGCACGGTCAATGTGCGGCCCCGCCGGGGCAAGGGCAAGAACCTGTCCTGCGAACTCGTCCTCACCCTGCTCGATGACGAGGATGCCGTGCAGGACCTGAGCGGGTGGGTGAGCGAGGACGCCGGCCGACTGCCGTTGACGGAGACGTACCTGCCGGCAGCGCTGTGGTCCCCCTACGAGGGCAAGCTGACCGCGGACAGCGACCAGTGGGTCGGCAACCAGCTCGTCGGCATCGACCTGCGCCGCCCGCTGCCGCAGCAGGGCGGCTCCCCCGGCGAGATCAAGGCGGGGACTCTGTCGCACGACGACCTCGAACCGGACGGAGCGCTGCCCTTCGCTCCGTCCGTGAGCAGCGGTGGCGCGCCGGCGGAGGAGAACGCGCCGGGCATCACGGCCCCGGACCTGACCGGCGACGCGGTCGTATGGGCCAGGGACCGCCTGTTCACCGCGATGGAGTACCTGGAGGTCAGCCCCCGCACCAACGACCGGCTGCACCCGCACGACCCGCTGGTGGCCGGAGACCCCACGGTCCCACACCGCACCGTCGGCCCGAAGCAGCCCACCGTCACAGGCCCGCGCCTATATGCGGTGAGCGGAAGCAGGATCACCCCCATCGACCCGTACAGCCTCACCGTCCACGCAGCCTCGGACACCGGTGAGGAGCGGCCGTTCCTCGTGGCCAGCAAGGACGGGACGCGAGCCTGCACAGCGGGCAGAATGGATAAACACAGCAAGGATTACCGCTTGCAGATCTTCGACATCGCGGGTAATCCACCCAAAGCTGTCCGTGCCTTGCTCGAAGGTGATAAGCGGTTTTACCTTACCCAGAAGCCGCTGCTGGCAGCTGCACTTTTCGCTGACGGCATGCGGGCCGGAGTGGTCTTCGAGGAGTCCGATCAGCTCTTCATCATTCACCTGAAGCAATGCACCCTCAGTTCGGTGGGCCTCGCTGGCTTTGCTCCGGGCGGGATGGCGGCGTCGCCTCGGAGCTCGCATGTGTACGTCAGCCTGCCTTTCAAGACTGTGAGGGGCAACGTGAGGGTATTCGACGCCAACAATGTGCACAGCGACCAGAGGTACCTTGACGCCGGGCCCGGCCCTACCGTGCTCGCCGCAGACCCTGCCGGGCGGTGGCTGTACGCGATCAACGACGGGTGCAGCACCGTCACCGCGGTCCCCTTGAAAAAACAGCTGGCGTCCCTCCGCGCTGTGCGGACCGGCACCGAGCCACGAGCTCTCGCCGCCACCCCGGATGGGAAACGCCTGTGTGTGGCCAATTCCGTCCCGGGCACCGTGTCGGTGTTCGAGGTAACCGACAAGGACGTGTCGGAAACCGCCGACCCGGTGTGGGTCGGGCCGCGGCCGACCGTGCTGGCCGTCTCGCCGGACAGCACGCGGCTGTTCGTGGCGCGGGAAGGGGCCAAAGAACTGGCTGTGCTGGATATCGCCGAACCGCAGCCGGTCCTGCTGCCTGTCACCGTCCGGCTCACGGGCGCCCCCGTGGCCTTTGCTCTCGCCGCCCCGCCTCCGTCGCCCTTGATCGATGAGCAGATTCCCGCCCTGACGTCCGGGAGCCTTGGATGATCCACCCCGAGTACGCCGCGCCCCCGGCCCCGGACCTGAACGTGGCGTTCATCGACGATCTGGTGCCCACGCTGGCGGCGGGGACCTACACCCTCACCGCCTGCCAGGCGGCCACCGGCACGGATGTCGACCCGCTCAACGACTACCTCCCCGGGCCGGGCCGTGAGGTGCGGCAGGAGATCGAGGTGCGGGCGCCCCGCTTCGCGGTGGAGCCTGAGTGGGTGCACGGCGCCTACCCCCCCGCAGGGGAGACAGGGGCCTACGGGCATGTGCTGCCGCACATCACCCTCACCCGCCCGACCCTGCCGTGGGAGCGCGAAGGCAAGCAGTTCCGCTCCGACGGCGGCACGCGGACCCCGTGGATGGCGGTCCTGGTCTTCGGCGAGAAAGAGGTGGTCGGTGACCCGGACTGCATGGGGCACACCGAGCAGCGCACCGTGATCCAGCTGTCGGACCCCGAGCAGCGGCATCCCGACGACGAAGAGGTGCTGCTTCCCGCCCTGGACCCCGGCGAGCCCGTCCCGGCCGACGAGGCCGCGCGCGTGTGCCGCACCATCGCCGTCACCCGTGCCTGCTTCCGGCGCATCGCCCCAGCGAAAGCGGAACTTGAGTACCTCACACACCTGCGCCGGGTCAACGAGGAGTTCCAGCAGGCGACGCTGAGCCGGGACGAGATCAAGGTAGGGGACTACGCGGTCGTCCTGGGCAACCGCATCCCTGCCGCGGCAGGCGGCCGTTATGTGGCACATCTGGTGTCCCTCGAAGGCTGGATGGGCCATCTGCCTGATGCCGACCACACCGCGCCACCGCAGCCCTCCGGCGATGACGAGAGCACGAAGATGCGGCTGGTGTCGCTGTACTGCTGGACTTTCGAGTGCCTGCCGAGCCTGTCTGCGGGTTTCGCCTCGCTGACCCGCCGCTTCGTCGACCAGCAAGGTGAGGGCGGCGCCGGTCTGCTGCTGCGTGTGCCGCCCGCCGCGCGGCGCCTGGCCGGGCCTGAGCAGACCGAGGTCGCTGCCCGGCTGGCCGCCGGCTACCTGCCGGTGTCGATGCGCACGGAGGCCGGGCGGTCGACGTTCGCCTGGTACCGCGGTCCGCTCATCCCCGTCGCACCCTCGCTGGCTTCCCCTGCGGGGGAGCGTGCGTCCTGGCGCTGTGCCGCGCAGGGGGTGTTGCACCTGCCCCAGTTCGGGATCACGGATGTGAGCCTGGCCTGCGCGTTCGCCGCCGGCCGGCAGCTGGCGATGGCCGACCGGGAGATGTGCGGCGCGCTGCTGCGGCTGCGCGGCAAGGTCCGCGAGGCCATCGACCGCGAGCTGCGGGCCGCCCCCGGAGCCGGTACGGGGCGGGCGGGCGG